>JAFYSU010000016.1 GCA_017559185.1 Oscillospiraceae bacterium | reverse complement strand
ATGAAACTTGCAAAAATTGCTCCCGCAAGCTGATTGCAGGATTGCCCGCAAAATCCCCGCTTCCTTTCCCTGAGCAAAAAATGCAGCTGCCAACGCCTTTTGTTCCGTCACGATTTGGACATGTAAAGCCTGCATTTAACGAAACCTTAAAAACCTTAGAATCAAAGGTGTGTCTTAAATGATAATTAAATGTATGATAACGCTTATTATCGTCCGAATACGGAAAAGGATTATTCATAAAACTCTCCCTTCAAAAAATGCCTGTTCCGCAGAACAGGCATTTTTAAAACTTAATTATTTAAAATAACCCGACAATATTTCGCTTGCACTGTCGGTATCATCACAAAGAACAGCGAATACATAGTTACCGCCTGTTTTTACAACCGCATTTTCAATTTTAACCATTTCTTCAGGTACATAATCCTGATATGCGATTTTTTGGTCGGTAAGTCGTTCATCTATCGCATTCTCAATCATTTGGATGTCATCGGAGCTTTTAAGCTCGAACAATGCAATTTCTTCCGCTGTAGAGCCTGTTCCGCTTACAAATACTGCGTATTCACTAACCTTGCTCAAATCCACAGACGGATAAAAATTGCTCATCATGCTGTCATCAAGTCTATTAAGATTATCCTTAAACACCAACTGAGACTGCAGTTCATCCGCTGTCTTGGTAAGGTCAATATCTGTTTGTTCTTCTTTTGCAGCACATCCGGTAAAAGCCGCAAAAGCAATAGCTGTACACAAAACAGCCGCTGTAAGTCTTTTAATCATTGCTAATATCTCCATTTCCGCCTTCGTTTTTGGATTGTACGGTATGCGTTTTAAGATAATCGAACCATTTAGTATAGTAGGTAGGTCCGAAATGCATTCCGTCGGTTGGGCTGGCTTCTTCCGGAAGTGCCCCGTTTTCATCTTTAAGTGCTGATGCAACATTTAAAAAATATACATTCTTTTTCTGCGCCAAATCCGCGATAGCGTTATTGTATTCGTTTATTTTTTCATTGGTTATTCCGTTGTCGGCATCACTGTAACTTGGTGTTACAGGCAATATGGATTGAACATAAATAATACTGTCCGGACAAATTCTGCGTACATTGTCAATAAGTTCACCGTACAGGTTGATAAATGTATCCTTTTCGAACCACGCAATACCGTTGCCACCCTGCATAATATATATTTTTTTAGGTGCAGGCTGTACCATTTTCAATGCATCCAAAACTGTAACATAACCGTTTTCAGTTTTAATTTTAGCAGCTGTAAGCATTGTAGACGGATTAAGTCCTTTATTTGCAAGGACAGTTGTATTACTCATAAGGCCATATGCCTTTATTCCGTCTGTTATGGAATCTCCAATAAAAACAGCATCATCAAAATAGGTTCTGTCAACTCTGGCAGACTCCGGTACTGATTTTCCGGTAAATTCGAAGCTTGTTTCCTGCACTTTTTCTTCAACAGCTTCTTCAACTATTTCTTCTTCAACTTCAAATTCATCTTCCACAAGTGGAATTTCGTCCAAATCCTCGGGTTTGGCAGCTTCGTTAACAGTTTCTGCTGCAGGAGCAGGCACCGCCTGTTCACTGTCGCTTTTTTCTGCTTTGGTCCAAACCGTTGCAAGAAAAAAAGCTAACAGTGCGCACACTGCAAATGTAACTATAACAGGTATATATTTATATATTCTGGGCTGAGTATACCTCATGCTTCTTCTGAATCGCATGACATCCTCCATTTATTATAAGCATCATTTTTGAATGTAATTTTAATAAATAACATTATACACTATTTAAAGTTATTAGAAAAGAATATTTTCAAAAAATACTGCATGAAATATCTTATATCGACTTTTTTCCTTTAATTATAAGCTTTTTTTCATACAACAAACATTTTAAAAAAAATCTAATTTTTTTCAAAAAAACTGTTGACAATTAGATTATCCCTTGCTATAATATAACTCGTGGTTCGGCCACAGAAACTAAATAAGCGGCAGTGCTGGAATCGGCAGACAGGCACGTTTGAGGGGCGTGTGTCTTTGACGTATGGGTTCAAGTCCCATTTGCCGCACCATAACGGAGTAAGCTTTACGCTTACTCCGTTTTGTTTTTGGTGCAATTAGGCAAAAATCAAAACCACCAAAAATAAATAGCGCGTGATGTAAATGCAGCCACTCATAAAGTCACAGGAAAGTCTATGGAAATAGGCTTTTTTGTGGCATAACGAAGTTTTTGGCAGTTTGTATATAACCTGTATGGAGTGTGTCAACACCCCACACAGAAAAAATATAACTTGTCAGTCGTCTCATTCATTAACAGATACCAGCTTGCCAACCCATGGGTAATAGTTTTTACCATTCCTCCCCGTGCTTATCACCGAGCAACCCTCATTACCTGTAACGGTTGTCAACCGCTCAGACCTTAGACTGGACAGAAGTAATCATTATGATAAGTTGCCGGTCATCGCTTTTTTGGGGCAATACATTCAGACCATACGAATTAATGTTAGGTCGAATTACATATACAATTGCTCGTGCGAAATGGAAAATGGTGATAGAACTGAAGATATATTAACTGCTATACACCCTATTTCTCCTCAAACTCCTATAGGATTTCATTCTATAAATGAGTGATTATTGGGATAGATAAAAGTTGTAACTCAAAACAGCCGGCAGGACTACTCACTACCAAGTTCAATCTGTCTCCCTGCTTTTCAGCAAGGGGATATGCAATATAAAAACGAAAGGAGTACCAACAATGCAAAAACCGTCTCGTATTTTGTGTTACGGAGATTCAAATACATACGGCTTTGACCCTTACAGCATTTTTACAGGTCGTTATGATGCCGATAATCGTTGGTGTGATATTCTTGAAGCCAAAACCGATGGCAGTGTTTTTAACTATGGCAAAAACGGACGCTGTCTGCCATGTTTTGATTATGAATACGAAGAACTAAAACAAGCTGCCGCACATAACGCACCTATAGATACAGTCATTATAATGCTTGGTACAAACGACATTATAATGACAAATTCTGCCGATGTTAACCCGATTGCTGCACAAATGTCCAAGCTGTTGGATTTTCTTATTGAATTACTGCCTCAAAGCAATATAATTCTGCTTTTGCCTCCGCCAATTACTGCTTCCTTGAAATTATCCGAAAAGCTTGAAAAGCTTAAATCAGCTTATACGGAATTGGCTAAAAATAAAAATATAACTTTTTTGGATACTCATTCATGGCAGCTTGAAATTGGCAGCGACGGTATACATCTTACAAAAGAAGCCCACCACACTTTTGCAGACAAACTGTACTGCGAGCTTTGCAAATTATACTGATTATTCGTCAGCAGATTACATATTTTGCTTTTTGATACGCTTGTTCCTTTTTTGCTGTTTTGAATGTTTTCTTTTGTAATATCCACGCAGCTCATCGGTAATTTTATACACCTTACGCACGACATTGAATTTTTCTTTCTTTTTCGAAAATTTCAACTGAACAAAGTATTCATGACCATTAGAACAAGCCGCAATCGCAACACGGCTGTCAGGTTTTTGGTATACCCAATCCTTTGCGGTAATCGTTTGCAAGCACTCAGGGCATCCAAACTTAGTAAGTCTTGTGTCAACCTTTGCATTGTCTTTTAAAGCGTATGTTTTTTCGAATTTTTCTTCGAAAGGCATAGCTTCTATATCTGCCGAGCGTATTCTTTTTTTGGTGCTTGCTGCCTTGTATTCCGCTATGCCCTTGTGCATATCCATATGTTGGCATACGCGGTATGTGTTAACAGCATCGTTAAGTGCATCATGCACCTCCAAGGCTTCCTCACCAACCATGTTCAATGCCCGTGTTAACGAACACTGCTGGTTTTCCTTGCTTATTTGTACATCAAATATATTTTGCAGATTATACGATACCGGCAGGTATTTTTCTTGTGAAAAACCGTGCAAACGCAAATTATCCCTTAGCATTGGCATGTCATCCGTTCCCCATGTAAGAAAAACGAACTCATCACCGCACCACTGCCAAAACCGCAAGAAAACCGACTCAAACAAATCGGCTGCCTGCAGCTGCTGTGTATTTATTTTTGTAAGTTTTTCAACCCATTCGTGCATTTTGGTGTAATGAATTGGCCTTACCACTGCACCGAATGTGTCGGTCAATTCAAAATTTTCATTCAGCTTTACAGCACCTATTTGGATTATTTCCCCACGCAGCTTAAACGGTTCATTAATCATATCCTTTGATGTAAGCGGCTGGTTCCACTCAAAATCGACTATTATGTAATTCACATTACTCCTCCATTGGTCGGACAACTGTGTGCAAATACCGCACACTCATTGTATTATTATATTGCCAAACCCACACACAGGCAATTAATTTTTATAATTAATAAAAATTATATTTTTCGTGACTTGTGTTATTAAAAGTGATATAATTAAATGAAATATTATTTTATACAGCTAATATTTAATATTTTAACAATTTTTTACGGAAAGGAGACAATAATTCAACCTTCTTTGTAAGATTGTTTTTATTTACAAAAAATATGAAACTTGAAGAACTGCAGTTTATCGCTTCCAGAAACGATGAGCTGCATGCTTATATTTGGATGCCAGATACCGAACCGCGTATGGTACTGCAGGTATGCCACGGTATGACCGAGCATATGGGGCGTTACGAACAAGTGGCCGAATTTCTTACCGCACATGGCATAGTTGTTGCCGGTTTTGATTTGCGCGGACATGGTAAAAATCCCAAAAAATATGATTGTGCAACCCTTGAGGAAAACGGATGGATTGCCTCGCTGGAGGATATTCAAAATTTCCGCGAGCTGCTTGAAAGCCGTTTTCATCGTCTTCCGCATGTACTCATGGGTGTTTCACTTGGGGCATTCCTTTTGCACGACTACCTCAGTCGTTTCCCTGCTCCGACTGCCGGTACAGTATTTGTGGGTGCAGGAAATCAGCCGGACACATTAATTTCATTAACCAGAATTCTTGTTAACAAAGAAATTAAAAAAGTGGGCTTTAACGCTTGCTCACCTCTCATCGATTCGTTGTCGTTCAAGGCTTTCAATAAAAAATTTGCTCCAAACCGCACATTTGTCGATTGGCTTTGCTCTGACGAAGAACAAATTGACATTTACTGCAAGGATAATCTTTGTTGGCGTTACAACTCCGCAGGTTTGCTTTTACAAATGCTTGACTCAATGCAGCGCAGTGCAAACTATAACAACTGGAACAAGGAGCTGCCTGTACTCTTCCTTTCGGGTATGAATGACCCTGTAGGCAATTTTGGAAAAGGTCCAAAACGCTTAAAAGACAAAATGAACCGAAGCGGCATTTCCAATGTACAAATGCACCTGTTCCCCCAAGCACGCCATGACATTTTTCACGAGTACAAAAACGGTGTTGCTGACGAAGCATTAAAAACACTTGTAACTTGGCTTAAATCACTTTAAGGCTAAAAAAAGCACGCAAAAGCGTGCTTTTTTTATTCAGTGTCGTATTGCCAATCCTTTATTCCGCCAAATTCATACACCTGAGTATACCCAAGCTCAGCCAAAAGGGATGATGCAGTTTTGCTGCGGTTACCGCTGCGGCAGTATACCAAAACTACAGTCTCCTTTGATGGTATAGTTTTTGCGGCATTTTCCTCGTTTATTGTTCCAAGCGGAAGCAATACCGCATTAACTATATGTTTTTCGTCATATTCATGCTGTTCACGAACATCCAAAACAACTGCATCTGGTTGTTTGTCCATAATTTCCTTTGCTTGCTGCTGGGATATTTGAATGTAGCTGTTGTTTGACTTAACATTTACATTATCGTTTACATTTGCATCCGCACCGTTTGCCTGTGCCCCGCAGCCCGCTAAAAGTGAAAATGCCAAAGCAAATATAAAAGCCAATTTTTTCATTGCACTACCTCTTTTTATATCAAAATTCCGTTGCAGTGGTCAACTTCGTGCTGTATTATCTGTGCCGTAAATCCCGTAAAGGTTTTTATTCTGGTTTGCAGCTGCATATTTTGATATTTTACTTTTATGCTACGGTAACGCTTGGTATTGCGAACCCCCAAAAGCGAAAGACAACCTTCCTGTGTTTCGTAGCTGTCGCTTCCCTTTATTATTTCCGGATTAAACATCACCATATATTCGCCGTCGTTGTCAAAAGCAATTATTCTTTTGGATACTCCTATCATGTTTGCAGCCAAACCCACACAGCCCTGTGCATTTGCTGCAAGAGTATCCAAAAGGTCTTGTGCGGTCTGCATATCGGATATATCTGCAATTGTCGATTTTATCGCTAAAAACTCTTTATCTCGTACAATCGGCTTTACCATAACTTCACACTCCATATCAAAAAAACGGCACAGATGTGCCGTTTTTTTAGTTTACTGCGATTATTTAGGCATTTTAGGAATAGCCGCAACTATTTCGTCACGCATGCGAACGGCTTCGCGGCGTGCAGCAGCAGCGTATTCTTCACCTGGGCATCCTTCTTTTTTCCATGCAGTCAACACCGCACGGGAGGAGTTTATTACTGCACCCAAGCCGTTTGCATCAAATGCACCCTTTACATCCTCGGCACCGCCGCCCTGTGCACCGTAACCCGGTACAAGGAAGAATGTGTGCGGAAGAAGCGCACGAAGCTCCTTGAGCTGTTCGGGATATGTAGCACCAACAACGGCACCAACTGCACTGTATCCATATTCACCGCGCAGCTCGCTGCCCCATTCTTCGCACATATCACCCATTGTGGCATAAACTGTTTTACCGTCCAAATTTTTGTTCTGAAGCTCACCAGAGGACGGATTAGAGGTTTTAACAAGTACAAAAATTGATTTGTCTTTTTCCTTACATATAGGCAGCAGCGGTTTTATTCCGTCGGAACCAAGATATCCGTTTACTGTAAGGGAGTCTGCACCAAACGGAGTGTATTTTGTTCCCTGAATATCCAGTTCACCCAAATGTGCAATTGCATACGCTTCCATTGTAGTGCCAATGTCGTTGCGTTTACCGTCGGCAATTACATACATTCCTTTTTCCTGTGCATAAGCAATTGTTTGTTCGTACGCACGAACACCCTGCCAAGAAAACATTTCGTAATAAGCCAACTGAGGTTTTATTGCAGGAACAATATCGCACACTGCATCAATAATGCCTTTGTTGTAATTTATAATTGCTTCGGCTGCGCCGTCAAAACCGCTTCCGCAGCGTTCGAACGCATCTTTTTTGATGTGTTCGGGAATGTATTCCAGTTTTGGGTCAAGTCCCACTACGGAAGGGTTATTCATTTCAATAATTTTTTTAATAAGCTTATCCATTATTTATTTTCTCCCCAATTTCTTTCGTTGTCTTTATATACTACTTTGCCCTCCAGCAGGGTCATTACAGGTTTTGCCGCAAGTGACGAACCGTCAAACGGTGTGTTTCTTCCTTTTGAGTGGAATTTTTCGGGGTCTACCTTCCAGACACAGTTAAGGTCCATCAAAGCAATATCGGCAGGTTTTCCCACTGCAATGCTTCCGCCCTGAATGTTCATAATTTTTGCAGGATTTACGCTCATCAGCATTACAAGGTGTTCAAGGCTCATTCCCCGTTCAAGCACAAGCTTGGTATAGCAAGCCGAAAACGATGTTTCAAGTCCCACAACTCCGTTAGGTGCTTCTTCAAAGTTTTGTTTTTCTTCAACACTGTGCGGTGCATGGTCTGTTGCAATTGCATCAATAGTGCCGTCCATGAGTGCTTCAATAAGTGCTTCCCTGTCCTCGGCAGTGCGAAGCGGTGGGTTCATGCGGTATCTCAACGCATCACGGCTTAGCAGTTTTTCATCGGTGAAAAACAGGTAATGCGGTGCTGTTTCGCCCGTTACATGTACACCGCGGCGTTTAGCGTCACGAATAAGCTCGACCGAGCCTTTGGTGCTTACATGACAAATATGTACAGGTGTTCCGCTTGCTGCGGCAAGTGCAATTTCCCTTGCGGTTACACTGTCCTCGGACGCTCTGTCCATACCTTTTACTCCCAGCTGACGGGAATATTCACCTTCGTTCATTATACCGCCGTTAATAATGGCAAGGTCTTCACAATGGCTTACTACCTTTAAGCCGTTTTCGTTACCCTTTACCAGTGCATCAAGCATCATTCGGCCGTTTTCAACAGGTCTGCCGTCATCGCTCAAGCCGACTGCCCCTGCCGCTTTAAGCGCGGCAAAGTCGGTCATTTCCTCACCGCACAGACCCTTTGATATAGATGCTACGGGATGCACTCTTGCAGCTGCATTTTGTGCTTTTTCCAAAATATATTTTATAACCTCGGGACTGTCTGTCGCCGGTTTTGTGTTTGGCATACAGCATACAGCAGTAACTCCGCCTGCCGCTGCCGACTGACACCCTGTAATTATATCCTCTTTGTAGGTAAAGCCGGGGTCACGCAGGTGAACATGAATGTCCACCAATCCGGGCAGTGCTGTAAGACCTGTACCGTCAATAATGTTTGCACTATCGTCCGACAGGTTTTCGCCTACAGCTGCAACAAGACCGTTTTTTATTAAAATATCTCCCTGCATAAAAATACCGTCTGCGGGGGAGTTTACCTGAACATTTTTTATAAGCAGCGATTCGGTCATTTATTTTTCATCCCTTTCAAAGATACATACTTTATCAATGCCATCCAGCTCGGTCACAAAAACACGAACCCTTTCACCGCTTGCTGTCGGCAGATTTTTCCCGACATAGTCGGCATGTATGGGCAGTTCACGGTGTCCCCTGTCCACCAATGCTGCAAGTTGGATACAGCGGGGTCTGCCGCGCTTTATAAGCGCTTCCATTGCCGCACGGGCACTGCGACCCGTATACACAACATCGTCCACCAGAACCACCTTTTTATCCTTTGGTGAAAAGTCAATGTCAGACATATCATCTTTACCGCAGTCGTAAGCCATATCATCACGGTGCGGTGTTATGTCAAGTGAACCAACAGGCACACTAACACCCTCTACCTCGGCTATTTTGCTTGCAATTCTGTCGGCTATATAAACGCCTCGTCTTTGAATACCAATTATGCACAGCTCATCGGTTCCTTTGTTGCGTTCCAGTATCTCATAGGAAATTCGTGCAATAGCTCTTTGCATTGCCTTTTCATCAAGAATTATCGCTTTTTCCCTTTCCATTACCTTATCCTCCAACAATAAAAACAAATGCCTGTCCATCCGCGAGTGATGAACAGGCAAAACATACAGTATATGTTAAGTGTTGACCCGCCTTGCCAGCCTCTCGGGACTTTCTTAAAGGTTTGTCAAATTCAGTATAATAGATTTTCGGTTCAATGTCCAATTAATTTTAATCGTTTTTTTCGTCTTTGGGAGTTCGTACCGTTATTTTTTCACGGTACTGTTTTGCAGCCTGCTCATTTTTATTATCCCCGAAATGATAATAAACTTTGCCCTTTAGCTTGTCAGGCAGGTATTGCTGCTCAACATAATGATTTGGATAATCGTGAGGATATTTGTACCCAATAGACTTACCCAATTTTTTCGCCCCAGCATAGTGACCGTCCTGCAAAAATTCGGGTATTTCTGAAAAATTGCCCATGCGCACATCTGCCATTGCCGCATCCATAGCCAAATATGCAGAATTGGATTTTGGCGCTGTACACATCAAAACAACAGCCTGCGCAAGCGGTATTCTTGCTTCGGGAAGTCCTAATTGCAGCGCACTGTCAATACAGGATTTCACTATTGACACACACTGCGGATATGCAAGGCCAATATCCTCGCTTGCCATTACAAGCAGCCGACGGCACGGGGAAATCAAGTCACCGCCTTCAAGCAGGCGTGCAAGGTAATGAAGCGCTGCATTTTCATCCGAACCGCGTACCGATTTTTGCAGTGCCGAAAGCAGGTTATAATGTTGGTCGCCGTCCTTGTCAAAAACAAGCGCACTTCTTCCTGTTATCTGCTCGGCATCCGAAAGCAGCAGTGTTTTGCAGCCATCTTGTACAGGTGCGGAAAGCCACAACAGCTCGGCTATGTTTATTGATTTGCGCACATCTCCGCCACAGGCATATGCCACAAGCTCGGTAACGCCGTCTTCTGCCTTAAAGGAAATACCATCCTCCTGCGAAAGCAGCTGCAAAGCACGGTTTACCGCACGCAGAAGCTCGGAATGTTCAACAGGCTTGAATTCAAACACAGTACTTCTGCTTAATATTGCGTTGTAAACATAAAAATATGGATTTTCGGTTGTGGAGGCTATCAGCGTTATCTGCCCTGTTTCCAAAAACTCAAGCAGTGTTTGCTGCTGCTTTTTGTTAAGGTATTGTATCTCGTCAAGATAAAGCAAAACACCGTTCATACCTTGAAAAGTGCCAAGCTCTTCAATAACCGCCTTAATGTCGGAAGTGGAAGCCGTTGTGCCGTTCAGCTTGTGCAAGCGTTTTCCCGCATTTTCGGCAAGAATTCGTGCAACGGTGGTTTTTCCCGTTCCGGGCGGGCCGTAAAATATCATGTTGGGCAGCTTATTTCCTGCCGCTATACGACGAAGTATTCCGTTTTCGGAAAGCAAATGCTTTTGTCCAAACATTTCATCCAGTGATTTCGGACGAATTTTGTCTGCCAACGGTGCGGACATTAAGCTACCCCCTTTTACAAATTCTATTTTTTTAGTATACCACAATCCCGCAAAAGGTGAAACCCTCCCCGTGCAAAGCACAAGGAGGGTTTCACTTAGTTTTGGAAGCTATAAGTACAACAAGCTATCATTTATTTAAGAGTCAAAGGACTGTCGGTAATAACGATGTGACCTGCTGCAGCTGTATCCAAATGTACATAACCGTTTGCATCAACATAAGGTTTTTCAGCAACCGCTTTGTAAGAATTTGTGGTTGGATTGTAGCTGTATGCCTGCAGGTTAGCAATGTTCATACCGGTCAAATCCAGTTTAGCAGCCATTTTTACTGTCATACCAAAGCTGCCTTTCTGGTTCAATGCAAGTACGGATACTTTGTTGTTGAAATATTTTTCAAATACATTTTTGGTTGGTGCGTAGTTTGCCTGCATACCAACATTGATTTTTTCTGCTGTGAGCTGAGCTGCAGCTACAGGGTCAACAGTAATTTGAGCCTGAACAACACCGCTTACAATATTTCTGAATGCAAGGGTTTCGCCCTGTGCAAGACTTGCTGCTGCTTTAGCAATTTCGGAAGGAGTTGTGGAAGCTGTAGCGGATACGCTTACAGCCGCACTGTTACCAACTTTAGTTGCTTTTTCAAAGGAAGTAGCTGTTACGCTGCTTGTGCCTTTAGAAGCAGAGCTGCTGCCTGCGGAAGAACCGCCGCCGCTTGTGGAAGAACCTCTGTCAGAAGGATGATTGTTACGGTCACTTCCACCACCGCTGCCAGAGGAAGGCTTGCTTGGTGTATCCGGAGTATCGGGGGTGTCTGGAGTGTCCGGAGTGTCTGGAGTGTCCGGAGTATCTGGAGTGTCCGGAGTATGTGGGGTATCTGGAGTAT
>JAFYSU010000015.1 GCA_017559185.1 Oscillospiraceae bacterium | reverse complement strand
TAACATCATAGTCATCTTCTTCGATTTTGCCAACAAGTGCATCCAGTGCAGCTTCGGCATCTATTACAGCTTTGTTGGCTGTGTTGTATGCTGTCTGCGCTTCGTCCTTAGCTGCCTGTGCAGCTTGAACTTTAGCAATTACTTCCAAGTCTTCAGAATTAGCATCCAGTTCAGCCAATGCTTCTTCTTTCTTTTTCAGTTCTTCCTCGGCTTTTTCGAGTGCTTCCTGTGCTTCACGCAGGTCTTCTGCCTTGTCGGAAACAGCGGAGAATGTTGTAATATCACCGTAGTTTATAGCTTCGGTAGCTTCAATTTCTTCGTTGATATCACTTATTGTTTGCTGAATTGCAGCTTTTTCATTTTCGTATGCAGTGATTTCTGCCTGTGCATCGGCAAGTTCAGCTTCCAGTGCATCAACATCATCACGGGATGGAGCTCCAACATTATCAACAGCTGCCTGTGCTGTATCAACATCATCTTCAGCTGCATCTACTGCATCCTGTGCCGCTTCAACAGCATCTTCAGCTGCTTCAACTGCTGCCTGTGCTGCTGAAGTATCCTGTGCAGCAGCAATATCTGCTTCTGCTCTTTGCTTTGCATTTTGCGCTGTTTCGATAGCTGCCAGCGCTCTTTCTTTATCTCTTTGTGCTGCTTCTTTTGCATTTTGTGCCGCATCAACATTACGCTGTGCTGTTTCTACCGCGTCGGCAAGCTCTTCATTTTTTTCAGGGTCTTCATTTGCGCTCTGGGCAGCTCTTGCATTATCAAGTGCTGTCTGTGCATTGTTCAAATCGTTGTCGGCATCATCAATATCAGCTTCTGCTTTATCCAAGTCGCGGTTCGCCTGTTCGATTGCCTCTTCCGCTTCGTCCAAGTCGCGGTTTGCTTGTTCAACTGCATTCTCGGCATTGCGCAAATCTGCCTGTGCTGCACTAAGTGCGTTTTCTGCACTGCGCAGATTATCTTGTTTACTGTTCAGTACAGCTTTAGCTTCATCAACAGCTGCACGAAGGGCTGCTGTCTGTGTTTCATACTCGTTTACAGCTTGTTGGTATTCCCTTTTTGCAGCTTCAAGCTGTGCTTGTATTGCAGAAACATCAACGCTTGGAGTTGCAAGTGCTGCCAAGTCTGCTTGTGCATCTGCAAGGTCATCGGCAAGAGTAGCCAGAACTGCCTGCTTTTCTTCCTCGAATGCTTCGCGTTCATCGGCTTTCATTTTATCTTCAATATCTTTAATTTCTTCCTTAAGCTGGGTTACTTCCAACTCCAGTTCGCCAATTTCATTAATTAAAGCAGTTCTTTCTTCTTCTTTTTCTTCATTAGCGGCTTCAGCTTCTTCGGCTGCTTTAAGTGCTGCTTCATAAGCTTCTTCGGCTGCTTCAAGTTTGGCATCAGCTTCGGCAAGGGCAGCTTCAGCCTTGGCAAGGGCAGCTTCGGCAGCTGCAATTTCGGAAGCATTAGATGCATTACTTACAGCGGCTGCAGGCATTGTACCAACAGCTGCAAAAGATGTTACTCCCATTGTTGCAATCATGGAAGCAGCCAACGCTGCCGATACCCATCTTTTAACCATGTTGCTTTTCATACTCAATTCCTCCCTTTATATAAAAACTATGGATAATATTCCTTTTTACAATTTTATATTATTGTATTTTTCTTGAAGAAAACTTGAAAAATCATTTTAGAATTACAAAATTGTTATTTTTTGACCTTTCTGTAATATTAGTGCAGAATATACTTTAAATTTATGCATTGTTTTTAAATTTTTACAATAGTACCAATTTCACCTTGTTGTTTATTGGGCACAATACCCCAAAATAAAGGTTGTGATTATTATATCAAACTTTTGATATTTTTGCCATAGTTTTTATGTAAAATATGAGGTTGTTCAATGTTTTTTTACAAATACTAATGATTTTCTGGTTAAATATTAAAAATTATATGGCTGCATTAAATTTCGCGCATCCCCTCATCCGCTTCACTGCCGTTCAGCACGGCAGCTTTAGCTGACTGATGAGGGGGCAACAGCAGAGTTTTACTGTTCCATCAAAGCCAAGACTGGTGGTGTAACTTTGTGTAACCCCTCAACCACCGCAAGCGGTCCCCCTTCTCCCTATGGGAGAATGCTTTGGCATAACGGTAAATTTGCTGCTTCGTCAGTAGGGGCAGATTGTCACTTTTTCACCATTCACTATTACTTCTTAACTAAAAAAAGAACCGTCCGAAAGGACGGTTCTTTTTATTCAAAGTCGGTTAAGACTTTTTTAGTTTTGCAAAGAATTAAGCTTCTTCGCCGCCTGTAGCTGGGTTAACAACTGCAGCTTCTTCTTCAGCTGGAGCTTCAGTAGCTGGAGCCTGAGCAGCGGTCAGGTCTGGCATTGGAGTGTCGATCAGCAGGTAGCAACCGAGCTGTCTTGTTTTGAATTCGAATGCATCGCCATCTTCGGTCAGTTTAGCCTGAGTTACAGGGCTCCACTGGCAGGTAGCTGGGTCGAGGTTGTAGAGGTACCACTGTACATCTTCATCTGGGAGAGTGATGGTAGCTGTACCTGTGAAGTCGAATTCTGGTTTAGCTTTGAAGTTGAAGTAACGAGCATCAGCACCAGCTGGGATGAACTCTTTACCCATGTAGTTCATCATGATCCACATGTTGGAGTACTGGATACCGTTTTCGTAGGACAGGTTAACTTTGCCCTGATCGGAAGCTTTAACATTGAAGTAGAAGCCGTGGTGGTCTTCCAGTTCGATTTCTTCAACATCTTTTGTGAATTTAACGATGGTTACGGAACGAGCAGTACCGCGGAGGTCGATGTAAGCAGTGTCACCGCTAACTTCGGAAGCGAAATCGTCGGTCAGGGAACCGTATTCGTACAGTGGAACTACTTCGTAACGACCGTCGTCGATAACGGTGATTGGAGTGCCATCGCCTTCAGTGTGGATGAAACCGCTGTTGTCAACGCCATCATCATCTTTGTCCACATAAGTGTTAACCTGGTTGTTTTTGTAGGTGTAGCTGAATTTGTATTCATCCAGCTCTTTACCTTTGTGTTTCAGTTTAACAGTACCGGAAATGCGAACTGGGCCGGTTGTTGTGTTTTCGTTCAGAACAACTTTAAGACCTTCCATTTCGGTGTAGTATACATTTGCAGCACCAGCAGTGTATTTGCTCAGGTGATCAAGGCCTTCGAAAACGCCTACTACACCTGCACCAGCTTCAACGTCTCCACGCTCCATTTTATCCTGATTTTTCACTGCATTACCAGTGTCGTAGATGAAGGTTGGAGCATCGTGAATCTGTTCAGCAGCACGCAGGTACTGTTTGCAGTCTTCATCGAATTTAACTGTCCAAGTCATATCCTGGAAGTCTTCAACATCGCTGAAGTGGATTGGCTGTGTTTTACCATCTGTCCAATCAGCTTCGTCTTTGATGTTAACGCCGCCCTGAATTGGGTAGGAAACACCGTCTTTACGGCACTCGAATGGGAAGAACAGGATACGAACGCCGTCATTGTGACCTCTGTGTACGAGGTGTTTAGCGATTCTTACATCGTTTACATCAAAATCATAACCATCATGTGCTTTAACGCCTTCCATTTTGAAAGCAAAAGCTGGAACACTCATGGAAGCCAGCATAGCTGCTGCCAGAGCCATAGAAACAAACTTTTTCATTGGTCGTTATCCTCCTAAAAGTTTTATTAAATATCGGCAGATTAGCAGCCGGTGCCTGGGTTAGCTTTGTTTTCTTCAACTACTACTGCAGCTTCTTCTTCAACTACAGCTTCGCCGTTAGCTTCTGCTTCTTTCATAGCTTCCAGAGCAGCTCTTTCAGCGTTGGAGAGCAGGGTGAGTTCTTCGGAAGAAAGAACGAATTTGCCCAGTGTAGCTGTGCGGAATTCGAGAGTATCGCCATCTTCACCAACTTTAGCCTGTTTAACGCGTTTCAGGCTGCCGTCTTTTTCATAGGTGTAGAGGTAGAGTTCTTCGATGGATTTTTCTTCGAGGAATTCGTCTGGTGGAGTCAGAGTAACTTTACCGGAGAAGTCGAAGGTTGGACGAGCTTCGAAGTTGTAGAATGCCAGAACTGCATCGGTGGAAGCAATTTCGGTTACAGCGTCGATAGCTTCGTTGTTGTAAACGAGGTTGATTTTGCCCTGTTCGGACAGGTCAACTTCGTAGTAGAAGCCCTGGTTGTCTTCGATTTCAACCCAGTCAACATTTTTCTTGAAGAATACATAGTGGTATTTTTCGTTAAAGTCAACGAGGTTGATGTAGTTGTCAGTACCGTTTACTTCGTAACCGTTTTCAAGGTCACCAACTGTCATCTGGTATTCAACAACGGAGAAAGCAGCTTTACCGTAGTAGTTGTAACGGATGTCCTGTTCGTCCAGTTCACGGTTTTTGCCGTTTTCCATTTTCAGTGTACCGTCGATGTACTGTACAGCAATGCCGAGGTGGTCGGTCAGTTCGAATACTACACAGTAGATATCGCCGAGGTCTTCAACTTCGTCAACATAAACATCAGCAACCAGGTTGCCACCACGTTTAGCTTTCCATTTAACTTCTACATCGTTAACATCTTCGATGTCATCGTACAGAACTGGAGCTGTTTCATCAGTTGGTGCTACTGTCAATTCGTACTGATATGTCTGTTCGTTCAATTCAGCTTCGCCGCCGAGCATTTTAATCATATCAATATGATTCTGTGCGAGATCTACATAATCTGGAACAACTTTGGTAATCAAAGCTTTGTAAACCTGAGTTTTGTAAAGATCAGCATCTTCATCAGAAATTGTTTTACCCTGTGGATCAAGCTTGGAAACAGTATATGTTGGCAATCCAACCATATTTGTTTCAACCCATTCATCTACTGCTGCAACGGAATCAAAAGTCTGTGCATTCAAGGTTTCAGCTTTACCGTATACAGCCAACATTGTGCCATAAGCTATGTTTGCTTGTTCAAGATTTTTATTAACCGCATCAAGTGGATTTTCAGCTACGCTTTTAGAGTCAGTAATAAAACGTCTTGTGTTACCATCTTTAACTACGATTGGTACCCAGAATTCGTCAGCACCTTTACCATCGTAGAAGAAGTCGCTGTAGAATTCGAGCTGTTTGTCCTTGTAAGGATACTGTGTGTCTGCGAATGCAGTTACACCCATGGAAGCTACCATGGAAGCTACAAGAGCAACGGAAATAAACTTTTTCATTGGTCTTTGTCCTCCTAAATTTAACTTTTACACCTTCTGCAAGTGTGTGTTCTAAAGCAGAATTCCTTTTTCCGCCGGGGCATTCTGCTTTGAAATAAAGGAATAAGCCCGAAAGCTTATACCCTTATTTCAGACACCAAGGACATTCGGCACCCGAAGCAGAAGGCTGTTTTTACGCAGAACAAGCCGTTAAAAACAGCTTGTTCATTATTACTTTTTAATTAAAATGGCACACCAAAATATGAAGTTTGCCATTTAATAAACACAATATAACACAGTATTAACCAATTAACAAGTAGGTTGTAACAATTGTAACCATTTTGTAATTATTTCTATTTATTGTGAAATTACACCATATAAACCGCTTGTGTATCTGCTTTTTTTACTATCATTACACAGTATATTTACTAAAAAAGCTTGCAAAGCGGCAGTTAAACCACCCAAAACGCCTTGAAAATGGTTACAATTTTTTAAATTAATTGTTACTTTGCGAATTTTGGCATAATTTAGGAGTAAAAATGGGGGTTTGCTGCACTGCCAGTGGCTTTCCCTTGGGGAGAAGCTGTCAGCGTTAGCTGACTGATGAGGGGTATACAGCAGGGTTTTACCGTTATATCTAAGCTAAAATGAATGATAAATTTGGTGCACCCCCTCATCCGAGCGGCTTTCCCGCCCACCTTCTCCCCGCAAGGGGAAGGCTTTGGCATCGTCTACATTTTAAATAATGCTGCGAAGCAATACCGCACTTTTTCACTTTTCACTCCCCCCCTTTTCCGCTTATGCCGCGAGGGCACATACTTTTTTCCATAGCAAAAAAAGTATGCAAAAATGCATTTGCCGCCGTCACTAAAGCTCGGACGCTGTGTTGTACGCTTTAACTAATAACCCTGACGTGACGCCCCAAGAACACGAGCAGGGCGCGAAGTGTGATTGGCTGGCGGAGCTAATGCAAGCGAGCGTTAGCGAGTCGTACCGGCAGACGGCTTCAGAGCTGCCCATTCCAAGTTTTAGGCACTGAAGCCGTCTGTGCCGCTTTCAGCGGCATACCCGTCGGGGCTTCCTGCCTAACCTGTGCCATTCACCGCTTGTCCTCCCCGCGTCGTGCCGTCGGCGTTCCCTCTGCGGTAGTCACTGCAAATTTGTTGCTTCCTTATCAGGGGGAGACTTAGGGTTGCTGCTCTTTTTCACCTCACATCAATAATAAGTGAACAATAAAAAAGCAAACCTCGGAAAATTCTCCAAGGTTTGCTTCGATTTAATAAAATAATGTTGTTTTTACACTGTCAACTTATATTTAAGCTGTATTACTTGAACAGGTTAGAAAACCAGTTGCTTATACCCGCTATAAAACCACCACTGTTTTCCTGTTTATCTTTTACAGGAGTTTCTTTTTGTTCGGATTTTTCAGGGCGATCGGGTTTAATATCATCAATACCAGCTTCTTTTAAAGCTGTTTTAAGTTCATCTTTTGCTTCATTAAGGGCGGTTTTGAGGGTTTCAAGCTCGGTTTCGTCAACTTCCTCAGCCTGTGCTGCTGTTTTTGCATTTTCAAGCGCTGTGTTGTACGCTTCAAGCAGCTCGGTAAGCTGTGCTTTTACTTCTTCATCAGTAAGTGCTGCTATTTGCTGCTCAATTTTTTCGGTTGGCAGGAAAGCTTTTATAATTTTTGCACCGCTGTCCTTTGGAACAGCTTTTCCCATTTCAACGCCCGCTTCTTTCAATGCAGTTGTAAGCTCATCCTTTGCTTCATTAAGGGCAGTTTTGAGGGTTTCAAGCTCGGTTTCGTCAACTTCCTCAGCTTCTGCTGCTGTTTTTGCATTTTCAAGCGCTGTATTGTAAGCTTCAAGCAGTTCGGTAAGCTGTGCTTTTACATCTTCATCAGTAAGCGCTGCTATTTGCTGCTCAATTTTTTCGGTTGGCAAAAAGCTTTTTATCATGCCGAACGGTTTTCCCTCTCGCTGGAGTTTGTCACCGTTTTGCGGACGATTTGTTTTTGCAATACCTGCATCCTTAATAGCTGTCATCAAGTCCTTGCGGGCATCAATTACAGCATTGTGAAGCTCTTGAAGCTTTGTCTGGTCAGTGCTTTCATCGGCACAGGCTTCCTGTTCGGCTTTTATAGCTGCTTCAAAGGCTTCAAGCAGGTTTGTAAGTTCTTCTTTGGTTGTGCTGTCCTCCACCTTTTCAATCAAGCTTTCAAGGCGAGTTATAACTTCATCGTCAACACCAAAGCTTTTACCACGGTTGCCCATCCCCATCATGCCGTCTTCAAATCTGCCCTGATTTTCTCCGTTCTCAATTGGCATTTCACCGTCAGCAGGTTTGTTACGCTGACCGCCTCTGCCACCTCTGCCACCATCTGCATTCATGCTTTGTGCAGGCGGATTGCCCATCTGCTGTCCACGACCACCGCCGTTAGGCCCGCCCTTTGCAAATGCGCAAACCGATGTTGCCGAAATTACCATTGCGCAAACCAGAATTGCTCCAACACTTTGTTTTATGTACTTTTTCATATTTCATATGCCCCTTTTTAATTGTTTTTGAATTTGCCCTTGTTATATAAATACTATTAATCGCTTGAAATTTTATTGAAACTTTTGGACATATGAATTTTATACAACTATAAGCACAAAAAAGGAAAGCTTCATGGTGAAGCTTTCCTTTTTTATTCAATATATACTTAACCCAATTTTTTTGCAGCACGCTTTTTACCGTACATTACAACACTTACTACATAAGCAATTGCTGCAGTGATACCGATTGCGTATGCAACTGTCCAAGAAAGACCAAAGCCGATTTTAGCATTCATAATATATGTAGTAACTACGAAAGCATAAAAACCGCCCGGAATAAGTGGAATCCAAACATATTTGCCTTTACCGTTTTCAAACAGCCAAACGCTGATTGCAAGGAATGCAAATACAGACAATGTCTGGTTAGCCCATGCAAAGTAACGCCACAGAATAGCAAAGCCTTCGCTGTTGGATTTAGCAAATACAAGAATTGCTGCTACCAATACAAAAATAACTGCGGACAAAGCAACGCGTTTTGCAGGTGTGCTCTGGTCAATTTTAAGGGATTCTGCAATTGTAAGGCGCAGACCACGCAGTGCTGTATCGCCCGATGTAATAGGCAGAATAACAATACCAAGCAGAGCAATCATACCACCAACATTACCAAGAATGTGACGGCAAACCACACCTACGGTAGAGGTTGCAAGACCTGCACTTGCCTGCTGAATACCAAGGTTGTAAACACCCATAGCAGCAGCAGCCCAAACCATTGCGATAAAACCTTCCAAAATCATCATGTTGTAGAATACATTACGGCCTTCACGCTCGGATTCGATTGTACGGGCAATAATTGCTGTCTGAGTGGAATGGAAGCCGGACAGAATACCGCAAGCAACGGTAATAAAGAACATTGGGAAGAAGTGACCTGCTGTAAAGTAATCTTTATAGCTGAAAGCAGTCTGAACACCGTCGGTCATAACAAATGCCAAAGGAGCTTCCCAGCTGCCCCAAAGCTCAACCAGTGGGTAACCTTTAACAAGCATACCTACAAAGATACCAACAGCGGAAAACAGCAGAATACCGCCAAAGATTGGATAAATTTTACCAATAATTTTGTCAACAGGGAAAACTGTTGCAATAAGGTAGTAAACAAATATTGCACCGTAAATAATCCATGTTGTTGGGTCGTTTGCTGCACCGGAAAAGCCGAACATCTGTGTTGCAGCAATGTCACCAGGGGTGTAGATAAATACTGCACCTACCAACAGCAGCAGTACGCTTACAAATACCTGATATACGGAATATATCTGTTTGTTGCTGTAGCGGCGAACCATTTCAGGCATCTGTGTACCGCCGTCACGCAGACAAATCATACCGGAAAAATAGTCGTGCATTGCACCACCGATAATATTACCGATTGGAATGGTAATAAAAGCAGCAGGTCCGAAAAGGATACCCTGTATAGGTCCGAAAATTGGACCTGTACCTGCAATGTTGAGCAGGTTAATGAGCATATTTTTCGATTTTTTCATTGGAACATAGTCAACACCGTCCTGCTTTGTGAACGCAGGGGTTTTGCGGTCATCGGGACCAAACACTTTTTCACAGAATCTGCCGTATACAGCTGCACCAGCAAACAGCAATACCAAGCCTAACGCAAAAGTAATCATAGTTTTTCCTCCTTTATAAAATTTAAAAGCTATGATAATTATATTAACGCCTGCCTGAAAGCCACAGTATTTTTTGTATTATTCAAGCGAGGGCGATAATAACTGTACTCAACCGGTACACAATTGGTTTGTATGTGTTTTCCGCCACTATGCGGTAAAACCCGGTTAATATATGTACAATTTGTTAATACGCTAAATTATACTCTTATTTTTTGTATTTTTCAATATATTATTTCAAAAAAACTGTACAAAACAACATTAAAAACAAGGTAATTCTTTGTGAATTACCTTGTTTTTTAATTAATTACAGCTTTACAGCCTGTTCACTGTGGTTTACAGCTTCTATCATTGCAGCCGACAGCTTTTGTATTTGTTTTGTGTCATCAACAATCATGTTCATGTGCTGCTTGTATGCGTGAATTGCATCTGCTATGGTTTCTACCGCAGCTTGGTTTGATACTGTGCTGTTATCCATATCTTTTACTTTAAATTCAAGTTCACCGAATACTGCATCAACATTTCTTACATTTTCATTCTGTTCGGAAATATTTCGGTAAAGCTCTTCAAACTGCTTCATCAAATCTTCAAAGCCTTGTATCATTCCCATCATTGTTTCCTGTGACGAAACTATCATCCTTGCACTGTCCGACATCTGCTTCGAAGTAACTTCAATTTGATTTTTAATGCCTTCCACCACTTGGCTTACATCTTTGGAGCAGCGGTCGCTTTCTGCCGCAAGACCTTGTACCTCGGACGCTACAACCGCAAAGCCTGCCCCGTGATGCCCTGCCCTTGCCGCTTCAACCGAAGCATTAAGCGCAAGTATTCTTGTGTTGAACGCTATTGAACCAAGCTGATTTGTAAGTGAGGATATCTCCTGCACTTGATTTTGCAGCTGTGCAAAAACTTCCGCTGTTTCACGCACCGTATTGCTTACAGTTTCAATCTGCTCGCCCATCTGCTTGAGTTTTTTATTATTTTCGTCCAGTGCGGTTTCAACATGGTTTATGTCTTGGTTCAATGCGTCAATTTTACCGCCTGTGGTTCTTATTTGCTCGTGTGCTGTGCTAAATGTACTTTCCAGTTCTCTTGCACTCTGTCTTATATGCCCCGAACCTTTGAACAGCTCGTCGGTATTTTCTTCCAATCGGCTGTTAACGCTCTTTAAGCTTTGCAGCCTGTTTGAGGAATTAATGTAGTTTTCCTGCAGTTCTTCGCCCACATTTTTCATTGAACCAAGCAGCTGCTTGGCTTCCTCGGCACGAATGTCGCTTATTTCAATAAATGCTCTTCCGCGTTTTATAACCAGATATATTACATATGCCGCAACATCTAACAAAACCACACACATCATATACTGCGAAAACGGGTCGGCTTTTTCGGGGTGCATATAATACAAAACAAGCAAAACAATTGTTATTAAAACCGCCTGTACCTGTGTATAGCGCGGCTCTAAATAAAGGCCGCTTAAAGCAATAAGTGCCAAAAACAACGGAAAGTCGTCACTGTAAAAATTACCGCTGTTCGCAGATATGACAAACACAAGCACAACAAGGCAAATGCTTAAAATGAACTGCTTTGTGTACTGCTTTGTACGCAGTTTGTTCATAAGCACTGCAATTACAGTAAACACAAGCAAGCATGCACCAATTATGAACATTGCCTGTGTATTTTTACCTAAAAGATTTTTCACAAAAAATACAGCAGACACAGCAAATGTGATTGTCATCATAATTTTAAATATTACCTCCTGCGTTACAGGCGGTTTTACTTTTCTTTTGTTTTCATCCATTACACCAATCACCTCATGCAGCAAAATATACAAACAAAAGTTGATACACTCAACTATTTTTATTGTATTTGCAGTTATAACCAGTGTCAAGTTTTTTGACGAAAAACATCATAAAAATTGCAAATTTTGCCACACAAAAAAACAACAGCTCACCACAGCAAACCGTTGTTTTTTTACTTACAGTATATTATCGCTTCCATTTTCGTAATCCGTATACAAATTATGCCCTATTATCACATAATTTGTTTTCCACGGAACAATTCTGAACAGCCTTGATGCACTCACGGGAACATCAATTGCATTTTCCTGTGTGCTTTCTTCGGCAATTTTTTTGCAATAGTACATTTCAAGGTAATACAAAGCTGCAAGAGCATTTAAAAGGTTGTACAAATTACCCATTGTGTAGTTGGCAGTCCTGTCGTGCTTAATATTGGTGTATGCTTTCCACCAAAACAGCTTGCTTGCTTTTTTGGGGTTCCAATTTTTAAACGGATACAAATCATCAGGGTAGCCCTGCAAATGCACCTTTACATTCTTAAGGTCGGGGATTTCATTAAGCAGATGCGCTGCATAATCGGATATATTTGGGTATGGGTAACGGTCATATGCCGCTATTCCGCACACAACTTTGCAAAAATGGTCAAACTCCGCACCAACATTTAAAAGCTGTGCAATTATTGCATTGGAACAGGTATTATAGTTTACGCTGCAAAACTCTATGTACTGGGCAAGCTGTAAGCAATCATTTTCAAGATGCACATAATAATTCCAGTATTTTTGAAGAAAATCAATCCTGTTCACACTCATCCCCCCAACTGCGAACTGATATTATTTAACAATTATAGCAAACCTCTTTTACACTGACAACACAACTGACCTTATACAAAAATTAAAAGGACAAGCCTTTACGACTTGTCCTTCAAATTTTTATGCTTTTGTTTTGCGGGAGTTATCTACAAATCCGCCAATTGCCATAACAACAGCAAATACTATCATGTACCACATACAAGCCCATTTATGGCTGAGTACGCAAGCCAGTACCATGAATGCACTTCCTGCTACCGCAAGCAAAGGCAGGATAAATCTGCGCAGTGCAGATTCGTCTTTTTCCTTACGCATCCACTGAATGAAGATTGGAATGTACATCAGGTAGATGGTAATAATAGGAAGCTCGGTAGAGTCAAACACGAATGGACCTGTCCATGTGCAAGCAAGGTTGGAGAAGTAGAAGTAAACAAACCAAATCATTGTTACAAGCAGCGCAAAAATGGAGGAGCTTGCAGGCATGTTGGTTGCTCTGTCTACTTCAGAGAACACATGTGGTTTTGGACCCTGACCACGCTGTGCCAAGGAATACATACAACGGCAGCAGCCAAGCATCAGGCCGTTAGTTGTACCCATACAGGAAATTGCAATAAAAAGGTTAAGGATGTTGCCAAGCACACCGCCGAAAATGTTAGTAAATGCAATGGTTGCGCCATGGTCGATGAGCTGCTGGTTGGTAGCACCGCCTGCAACACCAATGTAGTAGAAAATGTAAACCGCAATAATGATGAAACCGCCAAGAATCAATGCTCTTGGAAGATTCTTTTTGGAGTCCTTGATTTCAGAGTTAATGGAGGTAGCAATAATCCAGCCTTCGTAAGCAAATGCTGTAGCACATACAGCAGCAAACAATGGATTGTCAACAGGAACTGCGTTTGGAGCAGGTGCAATAAAGTTTTGCTGCAATGTACCGCTTTTAAGACCGTAGAAAAGACCTACAACAGCCATCAAGGTAAGTGGAATAAGCTTAATAACTGTAGTGCTTGTCTGGAATTTACCTGCAATTTTTGGAGAAAGCGCATTCATGCCATAAGCCGCACACATAAAAAACAGTGTGAGAGCCATACATTCAGGACCAATGATGCAGCCGCCCTGTTCAACAGGAACGGTCATTGGGAAGTTAGGGTTTACCGATGTAATGAACACCAAGGTATATCTTGCCGACAGCCAGCACAAAGCAGATGTCATGCCTGGGAAGTAAATGGTACCAATAAACCAACCCATATAATAAGCATAGCGTGAACCAACGGTTGCTTCCGCGTAGTCAACTACACCGTTTACTTTTTCGTACTTTTGACCCATAAAGGAAAATGTGAGCAGACACGCCAGCATTATTGCACCGCCGATAATCCACGCCAAAATTCCCAACGGCATATCGCCGCCTGTTTTAGTCAGAATTGTTTGAGCTTTGAAGAATACCCCAGAGCCTATAACAATACCTACAACCATGCAGATAGCTGTGAACAAGCCATATCTGCGTTCCAGTTTGTTTTCCACAAAATCCCTCTTTCTTTTATTGATATTGCGTGTTTTACACTATCGTTATAATTTTATTGTTAAATCCGTATAAAGTCAACAAAAAATTCACGAAAAACACGAAGAAACAGCATTTAAACGCATAAAATTTTAAAAAATGCAGTTTAAACCATTAAAACAGAGTATTTACTGCTATTTTAAGTGCTAAACTATATTTAAATTCCACTTAAATTATTAATTCCCCTAACAAAAAAGGCTGCCGATTTTACGACAGCCTTTTTAATTTTTTATTAGTCTTTTCTGCTTACGGCACGGTCAAACAATGCTTCAACTTCCATCGAAGGAGCTTTGGTGCAAAGGGACACAACAACCGCTGCAAGCAAGCCTGCAAAGAATCCTGGGATAATTTCGTAAATGCCAACGGAGGACAGGAATGCAAGCCATGCAATATCTACAACTGCACCTACAATAATACCTGCAACCGCACCTTCAAATGTAAAGCGTTTCCAGAACAGCGACAGCATAATGCTTGGTCCGAACGCCGCACCGAATACACCCCATGCATTTTCAACAAGGCCCATAATTGTACCGCTGTTTGGATTGGATGCTATCATAACAGCAATTACAGCAATTGCAAGAACCACCAAACGGGACGCCCACATCATTTCCTTGTCGGACGCTTTGTTTTTACGGAGGATTGGCTTGTAAACATCACTTGCAAATGCTGCAGAAGCCGCCAACAGCTGAGAGTCTGCTGTACTCATGGATGCTGCCAAAATTGCAGAAAGCAGAACACCGCTGATAAGTGCAGGGAACAGTGCGCGTACCATCTGAATAAATACTGTGGAGCTGTCGGCAATTTCGCCAAGGAACATATGACCGATGCAGCCTGCCGCAACCGAGAAGAAAACAATCAAAACATTCCATGTAATACCGATTTTTGCACTCTTGCGAAGGTCTTTATCGGAACGAACGGACATGAAACGAACAATGATGTGAGGCATACCAAAGTAACCCAAGCCCCAGCCAAGACCGGAAACAACATCCTTCCAGTTGGTAAACAGGTTCCAATAGCCTTCAGGCAGCGGAGTAGAGGAAGGAATTACCTGTCCGCTTTTAATGAGTGCCAGCGCAAACAATGGAGCTACAAGCAAAGCCGCAAGCATCAAAAGCCCTTGGAAAAAGTCTGTCCAGCATACTGCGCTGAAACCGCCAAGAAGTGTATAGCCAATAATAATAAACGCCGCAAGGTACATTGCTGTTGTAGGGTCAATACCCATAACTGTATTGAAGAGTGTACCGCAAGCTTTAACACTGGAAGCCGCATACACTGTGTACGCAATCAAGAAAATCACCGCACAGATTATCTGCAAAACTTTGCTTGTGGAAAGAAAACGGTTTGTAAGATACTGTGGAAGTGTAATTGCGTCGCCCGCTTCGATTGTGAAACGACGAAGACGAGGAGCTTCAACAGTCCAGCTTATTGCATAACCGATAGCAAGCCCGATAGCAATCCATGCCTGACCTATACCTGCTGCATAAATGGATGCAGGCAGACCCATGAGAACCCATGCGCTCATGTCCGAAGCACCTGCAGAAAGTGCGGATACCCAAGGTCCCATCTGACGACCGCCAAGGAAGTAATCCTTTTCGCCACCGCCTTTTGATTTAAAGAAGAAATACAAGCCTATACCCAGCATAAATACCAGATAAACTATAAATACTATAAGTTCTGCGTTCATGAATTAAACCCCTTCCGTGCCGTAAGGCACTCTCGTTATGTTTGCAAGTATAGCATACTCTTAACAGGTCGTAAATACAGAACGGAGTATAGACTATATTCTATACTCCGTTCTGTATAATTCATGTTTTATCCTTTAATTTAGCTGTTTTTTAACTATACGCTTGTTGATAATCAGCATTGAACGATTTGAAAAATTATTTATATGTCACAAAACTGCTGCTGTAATTGTTCAAAAACATGGGCGTTACGCTGTCAGTATATGCCGTAAGTGAATAACCTCCGCCCGAAAGACACCAATCATACATTAAAGCGCGTTCCCACATGGCGTAAGCTTTTAGTATTTCGTTTACTGTAATATCACTTCTAAGCTGTCCTGATTTTTGCCCATCACTTATAATTTTTCTAAGCAGTTTAAAGTAGGTGCGATTTCTGTCCAACAGATGCTTTTCACCCTTTGCCAACAGCTGCGTGGACAAAAGACGAGCCAAAAGGTCAATGGAAATGCTGTTGTCTATCATTGCAAAAAGCTCATGGTTCAAATAAATTAGCTTTTGAATGGCATCCATCTGCGGGTCCATTGTAGTTTGAAGCTCTTCGTATTTTTCGTCAAAAACATTTGCAAGCGTTCCAAGCAAGGCATCCTTGCCGTCAAAGTAATGATAAAACGAGCCTTTGGAGGTTTTTGATTCAAACACTATATCCTCGACAGTGGTTTCTTCATAGCTTTGCTCATAAAACAGCTTCCAAGCCGCAGCAATAATTTTACCCTTTGTGTTTTTCGTGTTTTTTCTTGGCATACCAACTATCCCCCAGCTTGTATTTTCTTCGTTTTTCATCATAACGGCTTTTAGTTTTTTAAGCAATAGTAATTTTATTGGTCTTTCTTAGGCTTCAAGTCCCTCCTCATTCAAAATAAAAAATCCCACTCCCCTAACGGGAAGCGGGATTTTTTGGTCTGAGTGGCGGGACGCACCTGCTTCGCATGCGCTTCGCTTGCACTGTCGTGCTAAGCGTATTTGTCTAAAAACAGTCCACTGGACTGTTTTCTTTACGCCAAATTCCCTCTTAGGGTTCAAGTCCCTCCTCATTCAAAATAAAAAATCCCACTCCCCTAACGGGAAGCGGGATT
>JAFYSU010000014.1 GCA_017559185.1 Oscillospiraceae bacterium | reverse complement strand
GGATACATCGTATTTATGTGGAACCCTTTCCGAGTTTGCAGAAGAAAACAACCTTGATGAAAGTCTGTTCAAGGCAATTCTTAGGAAAATGGACTTTGAGCGTGTACAGTTTGAAAAGGATATTAAAGACTTTTCTGGCGGTCAAAAGAAGAAAGTACTAATTGCGAAAAGCCTTTGTGAAAAGGCACACTTGTATGTATGGGATGAACCGCTCAACTTTATTGATGTGTACTCACGTATGCAGATTGAACAGCTTATAACGGAGTTTGCCCCGACCATGCTCCTGGTAGAACATGACAATGTTTTTCGAGATACTGTGGCAAGTAATATTGTGAATATCTAAATTGGTTCTTCCGCAATTTTACGTTTTTTGCTTTAATAAAAATGGAGAATGCTGATTAACACTGGCATTCCAGTATTGAAAAATTACAAAATACGGATAATTGCGTAAGAACCTCTAAATTAAAATAATTGTATGGATTAATTCCAGTTTTACAGAGACTCAAATTTCAGTTTGATGGAGCGTCAAATTCCAATTTATCAAACTGTTTGAGATGAATAAGGCACCACGGGATTTCAAAGTCCTGAGGTGCCTTTTTTCGTGCTTTTTTCCGTTACTTCGACGAATAGTTTGTTGGATAGACCTAAATCAGTCCAAAAGGTAAAAGGGACTTTAAATTGTCCCTTTTGTTATATTATCCAGACTGTTTTTGTTCAGTATGTCTTTGCTGTGCGTATTCTTCCTACTTCAGCCTGTTTATTTCATCTTGCAAATTCTGCAAAAATTGTCCTGCATGTGCACCGTCCATCTGCGTATGATGAAACTGAAAAGAAATCGGCAAATAATATTTAAACCATTTTTTGCGATATTTTCCCCATATCATAAACGGATTGTTGAAAATTCCGCTGTTCATACCGACAGCACCGTCAATTTCCGCATTAACTATTGCCGATGTACCAATCACCATGCTGTTTTCGGACAAATCCCTGTCCTTCAATGTATTTGCAGTTTCAGTTGTGTATTTCAGATAATCACTATTAAACTTTTCCAAGTCATCGGTATACAAGATATCGCATGAGCTAACTTCACCGTTTATATTTTTAACTATTGTATTTACGGCAATAGTATCATACTGTATAAGCTTTTCACCAACAGGGAGAATGTAAAATTCCTTTATGCCTACAGCTGCTTTACCAATGCAATAATCAAGCAGCATATTGAATTTTAAGTTTTTCTTCTTGGATATCTTTATAAGGTTTGTAACATCCAGTGTTTTAAAGAATGTAACCATAGGATTAGGTGCGTTCATCCAAAGCTCATAGGCTGCGGCTCTCGTCGTATCCTTGGGGTTAATTTCTCTTGCCATCATATTTTCCTCATCTTTCATTTTTAGTTGTATAAGATTATCACATATTATCTGCAAATTCAATTTAAAACATCGGAATTCTTACATCTCACTTAAAATATTGCGCATCCTGCGTTTATACGACATTGGTATTGTGATACAATATCATTAAAATACACTTCACAAAGGGTGACTGAAATGCGTATCGTAACCCCGACACAAATGAAACAAATCGAGCAGCGTGGTGCTGAGCTTGGAATATCTACTTTAAGAATGATGGAAAATGCAGGGAGTGCTGCCGCAACCTTTCTGCGAAAAAAATTCGATGTTGCAGGCCGCAAATGTGTAATACTTTGCGGTAAAGGCGGTAACGGCGGCGATGGCTTTGTAATTGCCCGCAAGCTGTTTGGCTGGAATTGTGATGTAACCGTAGTAATGACCGACGGTCTGCCAAAAATAAGCGACAGCCAACACATGTTCGACGGAATAAGCTCGCTTGATATACCAATACTTCATTACAACGAAAATCCCGAACAAATTAAGCAGCTTATTCAAGAGTCAGATATCGTGGTGGACGCAGTTTACGGAATAAGCTTCCGCGGTGAGCTTGACGAGCTTCATCGCGATATCTTTACAGCAGTAAACAGCTGTACCGCTGCCGTTGCAGCCTTGGATGTGCCAAGCGGTGTAAATGCACTTACCGCCGATTTTGACCCCAACTGCATAAAAGCCGACTTTACCATTGTTTTTGACAGCTTTAAGCCGGTACATCTGTTTTCATCCGACCTGCCGCTGTTGGGTGAGCTTTATCTTACCGACATTGGTATTCCGGAAGCCGCTCACGATGGATTTGACTCACCTTTCGTTCACTGCGATAACGACATTCTTCTGCACTACCTTGAACCTAAACCGCTGAACTCCTACAAAGGCTCTAACGGAAAACTACTTAATATTGCAGGCAGCTTGGGCATGGCAGGTGCCGCAGTAATGTCCACAGATGCTGCACTAAAAAGCGGTGCAGGTTATGTTACCCTTGCCATTCCGCATGAGCTTTACCCACACATCACGCCACACCTTGTATCGCCTGTGTGCCTGCTGCTTTCCGATGAAAACCGACTTGATGCCATCAACAAAGCTGCTGCCAAAGCCGATGCCGTAGCAATTGGCTGCGGACTTGCAAACGACAGCAATACTGCCGCTATGGTTCTTAACCTTACCGAGCATTGTCCCGTTCCAATGGTAATAGATGCAAGCGGCATAAACGCACTTGCTGCCGACATAAACATTATAAAAAAGGCGGCGGCCACACGAATTTTAACCCCACATTTGGGCGAGTTTTCACGACTTTGCAGCAAAAGCATTTCCGAAATTAAAAAAGACCGCATTTCCATTGCAAAAAATTTTGCCGAGGAGAATGGTGTAATTCTTGTGCTTAAAGGTGCAAATACCATTGTTGCTTCACCCGACGGTATGATATATGTAAACCAAAGCGGATGCCCGGGTCTTGCTAAAGCCGGCAGTGGTGATGTTCTTACAGGTATAATTGCATCGTTTGCAGCACAGGGTATACCTGCATTTGCAGCAGCTGTATGCGGCGTTTATATCCATGGATTATCCGCACAGCTTTGCTCCAAACGCTTGTCCGAATACGGAATGCAGCCAATTGAAATGCTTGAAGATATGCGCATCTTCCTTGCACAAAACAACCGCTGACAAAGTGTGCCGTCCTCCTAAAACTTTCAGGAGTCGGTGATGTGATATGAAAAATATTTTTTACTGCTTTGCGGTTATATGTCTGATTTTAGGGATAATATTTTTTTCTTTTTCCGCATATTCAGCTGCCGAAAAAACACAAGCTTTAACACAGGAAAATATTGCTCGTCAACTGAACAAGCCATTCGATTCCACCGCAGACATAACCTACAAGGGAGTACATGCAAAAGCTGCCTTTAACCGCTGTGCCGACGGCAGCTTCAACATTGAATTTTTGCAGCCGTCCGCCGTTAAGGGCTGTGTTTTCAATGTAAAAGGCGAACAGATATCAATATCTCACCACGGCATAAATATAAATTTATCAACGAATGAATTTTTAAATTCATCCGCCGTTAAAATGGCTGTAAAAAGCATTAACGACGCCCTGTACTCAAGCGGTATAACTTTATCAGCCCAAGATAATTCCATTACCCTTTCGGGGATAGGCGAAAACGGTGAATTCTTTTTGAAATTGGACTCCGCCAACGGCAACTTAATGTCGGTAGAAATTCCTTCATCGGATTTTCGCATGGAATTTAACGATTTTAAATTTATAACTTAAACTTTAAAAGCTCGGCTTTGCAAAAGCTGAGCTTTTTATTTCATAAAGCACCCACACTGTCAAAATCACTCTTAAATAAATATTATATACTGTCATTGTTTTTTGAATGCTTTTGTATAAGACCATACAACAGTGGCAAAAATATGTTTGAATATACTAATTGTATAAATCATATATCGGAGTGTGATTGACTTGACAGTCAAACGAGGGGATATTTATTATGCCGATCTAAGCCCCGTGATCGGTTCTGAACAAGGTGGTGTACGCCCCGTTCTCATAGTGCAGAACGATGTGGGCAACAAATACAGTCCAACAGTAATAGCAGCAGCAATAACCAGCCAAAAGGAAAAAAGCAATCTTCCTACTCACATAAGATTGGACGCACACCACTGCGGACTTTCAAAAGATTCAATTGTTCTTTTGGAACAGATACGCACGATTGACAAAAAACGCCTGCGGGAAAGAATGGGAACATTGGACAACGCACACATGAATCAAGTTGACAAGGCGCTATCCATTAGTTTTGGGTTGAATGAATAGTATTTGCGGTTTACATAAGGCAGACTTGGCGCAAATAACGCTGCACCCGCCTTTACCGCCAAAGCACATCTTTTTATGATGTGCTTTTTTGTTTTCCCTAAGGCTTTATTTTGCAGTGTGCTTTTTGTATAATTTTCTTGTGCTGCAAAGCAAAATTTGGTTTTAAGGAAATGTTTTTACATGAATAAAAAGCTTAACCGTGTAATAATTTTAATACTCAGCATTGTTCTTGTTGTTTTGACCTCTGCCGCATACCTTGGCTGCAAGCTTTACAGTGAGCAAGATGTATCCCAATCTGCCGCAGTACAAAGCATCACTTTATCCGAAGATGCAAATTCTTCCGCCCCCAGCCCCGCAGCTGCCAATCCGCATTCGCTTGCAGCAGAGCCTTCGTTTACATCCGAAGAGATTGGTTACCGCAAAATTCTTGGCATATCGCTTGGTGTTTGCTGCGGTTTGCTTACCTTTAGTTTTATAGTACTTTCCACATTCCGAAAAATGTAACCATCTATACTGATTATTTTTACTTTTTTTACAATTTACCGCCACCTTTATACTTGTGAAAACAATAAAAAAAAGGTATGATATAATAAGTATAATTCTGCAATAATACTAACTTATTTTATATAAAAAATCTCCGCAGTTAAAGTAAAACTGCCCGTTAGGAGAGTGCTTTTAATTATGACTGCTAAGAACATTGAAATATGCTACGGCTGTATGTCACATCTGCCGAACAACGAAAATGTGTGCCCATACTGCGGTTATGCCCGCAACACTCCTGTAGATATGGAGTATCTTCCGCCTTCCACTGTAATTGGCGGAAGATATCTGCTCGGTCGTGTTACACATCGCGACCACGAGGGTATTACATACATCGGACTGGACATGAAAAAACAAATTCGTGTTTGGGTGAAAGAATACATGCCGCGCGAAATCTGCCGAAGAAACCACGCTACCTATCATGTAGTTCCGTCGGCAGGGCGTGAGGCTCAGTACAAATCCTTTGCCGAAAGCTTTAAGGATACCGCAACAAAGCTTCACAGCCTTGACAGTCCTTCCCTTATTTCCCCTGTAAACGGATTTGAGGAAAGAGGAACAATTTACACCATATACCAGTTTGTAAGTGCCATTTCACTTTCCGAGTATTTAATAAGCGGAAACGGTGAATTAAGCTGGACCGAAGCCAAAAAGATGTTTATGCCGGTGCTCAATGCCCTCTCAACCCTTCACAAACACGGCATTATACATGGTCACATCTCCCCTGCTTCGCTTCTTATTGACCAGCACGGAAATGTATACCTTACCGCACTTAATCTTTCCGGTATTGAAGACCCGCAAATAAATGCCGATTCTCCCGAAAAAGGCTACTTTGCACCTGAGCAGTTTTTACATTCGCTGCAAACTCCTGCTACCGATGTTTACTCCATGGGAGCAGTTTTGTACAAGTGTCTTACAGGTACTATGCCGACAGATGCACCTACCCGCAAAAATGGCGGAAGCCTGCTTTCCGTTGCTGAGCTTGGCGGCGGCAGCGATGCTCCTGAAAATGTATCCAATGCGGTGGCGTGTGCAATGCAGCTTGAAAAGGATGACCGTCCGCAAAGCATTGATGCATTTATCGGCAAACTGCTGGAGTCGGAAAAATCCAACACTGCTGTTTATGTTGCACCCCGTCCTCAAACATCTTCGATAAAAGCAGTTAAAATTGAAGAAGAGGAAGAAGAGGAAGAAAGCTACGATACCTACGATGCTGAACCCGAAGAAACTGTTGAACGCAAGCCAAAAACTCTGCCTGTGCGTTCACAGGCTGCTCGTTCAACCGCTAAATTCATATCGGGCATTACGCTTGCAGCATTTATAGTAATTATGATTGCTGCTGTGGGTGTGCTTTATACCTTCCGCGATGTTGTATTCCCTACCGATGATGAAAGTCCGGTCGTTTCCGAGGATATTGGCGATATGCCAACCGTTCCCGTACCTGTTTTTGAAGGCAAAAAGGTAGATAATGTTATTGCAACCAAGCAGTATATATCGCATTTTGTTTTCCAAATCGAAGAAACCTTTAACGAGGATTATCCGCAGGGTGTAATTTACTATCAGGACCCTCAACCGGGTGAAAATGTTCCCGACAAGAGTACTGTTACTTTGTTTGTAAGCCAAGGCTCCCGCATGAGCACAATGCCTGACCTTGTTGGAAGCAATCTTGAGTATGCCGAAAAAATAATGACTCAAAGCGAAATCACTTACGAGCTTGTCGAGGTAGAGCGTGAAGATGCCGAACCAAGAATTATTTTGGAAACTCAGCCTGCCGCAGGAAGCAAAATTGACAAGGATGTTGACATTGTCTTGCTGTTCATCCTTAAAACCGAGGATGGTCAAAGCGACCAGCTGGTAGCCGATGACGACTATGAACACCGCACTTCCGAACCCGGACAAAGAACTCCAAGGGAAACACCGGGACTTACAATATCTTCCGAAGATGTACAGAGCGATTATCCTGTTCCCGACAAAACAAAAAACTCGGATAAAGAGGTAAGCGAAACCATTGACGAAAACGGTGTTAAGATTCGCGAAACCGAAAAAACAAAAACATTCTACAAGTCATAATAAAAACCCGCTGCCGAGCAGGCAGCGGGTTTTTTGCTTATTGCAAGTTATTTTTCTTCGTCCTCAGACTCTTTGTCGTCGTCTTCATCTTCGGACTCTTCCTCGGAATCTTCTTCTGCGGTTTCTTCTTCAGCATCTTCCTCCGGTGCAGGCTCCGCAGTGTCACCTGCTGCAACAGGTGGAGTTATTACATCCTCCATATTCTGCGCATAATTGGTAGGAGGCTGAGCTACATTGTTAAGCATTTCAGCGGTAACAGTACCTTCAGGTGGGTCCTGTATAGCAAGCAGGCGGTAGCTTCCGTTATCGTTTTCCTCAAGCACATACTGCATGTATTTGTCAGGCTTTGGTGTACCGTCCTCGGTGTCCTGAAGTATCCATGAGTTGCCCGGAGAAACATACCCTACAAGCAGTGTGTAAGTATCTCCTTTTTTGTCAATATCAACAACCTCGGGAGTGTACAAAATAGTCTCGGATTCTATTGGAACAAGATATGCCTTGCCCTCCTCGTGATAAACATAGGTTGCAGCAGTGTATGTTTCAAACGATTTATGCTCCAGTTTTATGTCCGAACCAAACAAACGGGCACAGGCAACATCAACATCGGTGCTTGGAACTGTCATTCTGTTCATATTATCGTAGATGTAGGTATCTTTCTTTTCCAAAAGTGCAGCCCATACAGATGAACGCAGTACAAATGAAGGGTCCAAGTCGCTTGCGTTTTCGTACGGTACAGGGTCAAACATAAGCACCGGCATTACCACATTGGCAAACTTTTCCTTTTCTTTTGTGTTGTCCAAAATAGCTATGGTACCTTTAACGCAAAAGCCTATTACAGCTATTGCCCCAATAACAGCCAACGCAACAAACACTGCACCAATGGTAAGTGCATGCGGTTTTTTGCGTCTGCCTAAAGATAAATGCTTCATTAAAAAAATCCTCCAGTATCTGTCGGGCAGAAAATCAGCGGATTTGTCCGCTGCCGTAAATCATATATTTATGTGTTGTAAGCTCCTGCAATCCCATTGGTCCTCTTGCATGAAGCTTTTGTGTTGATATGCCAATTTCAGCACCAAGTCCAAACTCACCGCCGTCGGTAAAGCGTGTAGATGCATTTACATAAACCGCAGCAGCGTCTACCTGATGCAAAAATTTTTGCGAGTTCGCGTAATCGGATGTAACTATACTTTCGGAATGTCCTGTTCCGTATCGGTTAATATGAGCAATAGCCTCGTCAATGCTTTCAACCACCTTTACGGCAAGCACATAATCCAAAAATTCAGTTGCATAATCAGCCTCTTCGGCAGCCTTTACATCACTTCCCAAAATTTCAACCGTCTGCTCATCACCGCGCAGCTCAACCGAATGCTCATCCAATGCCTTTTTTGCCATAGGCAAAAATTCATTGGCAACAGCTGTGTGAACAAGAAGATTTTCGGCAGCGTTGCACACCGACGGACGCTGTGCTTTTGCATTGGTTATTATGCGTACAGCCATTTCCAAATCAGCCGACGCATCAACAAAAACATGGCAGTTTCCCGTACCGGTTTCTATTACGGGAACGGTTGCATTCTGCACTACCGAACGAATAAGCCCTGCCCCACCGCGTGGAATAAGAACATCAAGGTATTCGTTCATCTTCATCATGGCAGCCGAGCTTTCACGCGATGTGTCCTCGACCAAATTCATTATATCGGGGTCAAGTCCCTGCTGCTCGAGCGCAGTACGCATTGTCTGCATAAGCACTTTATTGGAGTTTATAGCCTCTTTGCCGCCGCGCAGAATACAGCAGTTACCCGATTTAAGGCAAAGTGTCGCCGCATCCACCGTAACATTGGGTCGTGCTTCGTAAATTATTCCCGCAACGCCCAAGGGAACAGTAACCTTTTGAATTATCAAACCATTTTCAATGGTTCTTCCTTCAAGTATACGACCTACAGGGTCATCCAGTGTAATAATATGACGAACCGCCTGCGCAATATCCTTAACTCGTTTTTCATCAAGCTTAAGTCTGTCCAGCATTGCAGGCGATGTACCGCGTTCACGCGCAGCATCAAGGTCTGCTTCGTTTGCTGCCAAAACAGCTGCCGTGTTCGCTTCCAGTGCATCTGCAATAGCAGCAAGCGCCGAATTTTTTTTGTTTGTAGGAAGCAGCGCAAGCGAATAAGCCGCTGCTTTTGCTCGTTTCCCCAATTCATGTACGGTTGCCGACATATTTACGCCCTCCTGTATTAATTACTGTTTTTCGTAGGCTTTAAAGTATGTACCCAGCTTTTCACCATCAAGCAAGCGATACATTTTATCCGGATTATCACCGTTTATTATCCACATATTAACACCGTTGGGCACTGCAATTTCGGCTGCATGTATTTTTGTTATCATACCGCCCGTACCGCGTGAGCTGCCTGCTCCCGAAGCCACCGATAAAATGTAATCGTCTATTTTTTCCACTCGTTCAATCAGAACTGCGTCGGGGTTTTCCCTTGGGTTAGCTGTGTACAGCCCTTCAATGTCAGTAAGCAGCAGCAAGCCGTCGGCATTAACCAAGTTGGCAACAATAGCCGAAAGCGTGTCGTTATCGCCAAATTTTATTTCCTCAATGGAAACCGTATCGTTTTCGTTTACAATTGGAATTATTCCCATCTCCAAAAGCTTATCGAAAGTGTTTACAACATTTTCCTTGCGGGCACTGTTTTCCACAACATCTCGGGTAAGCAGCACCTGCGCAACATTATGGTTGTATTCGCCAAACAGCTTGTCGTAAAGGTACATCAGCTCGCACTGCCCCACCGCAGCACAAGCCTGTTTCCCGGGAATATCCTTAGGTTTTTCCTTAAGTCCCAGTTTTCCTACACCTATAGCAATAGCCCCTGACGAAACAAGGACTATTTCTTTACCGGAATTTCGTATATCCGAAAGCACCTTTACCAAATGCTCGATGCGTCGAATATTTACCATTCCGTTTTCATGTGTTAAAGTAGAGCTTCCTACCTTTACGACCAAACGCTTTATCTGCCGAAATTCACCCATTTTTCAACACTCCGTGTCACTCTTCAGATTTTTCTTCCGTTTCAAGCCTTTCAACCTTCAGTTTGGTTATGCGCTGATCTTCTATATCCATAACGGTAACACGCAATTCACCCCAAACAAAGCTTTCACCCTCGCCCGGTATGCGTTCAAATGTTTCCATTGTCCAACCGCCTACAGTATGTGCGCTGCATTCAAGCTCGCGTTCATCAAGATGCAGGTGTTTAAACAGGTCGTAAATATTACAGTCACCGTTAACCTCGTAGGTGTTCTCGTTTATCTGTACAAGTTCATCGACCACTTCGTCGGACTCATCCCATATATCACCTACAAGTTCTTCAAGAATATCCTCCATGGTTACCATACCCATGGTGCCGCCGTAATCGTCGGTAATTATTGCAACATAGTTTTTATTTCTGCGCAGCAGGTTAAGCAGCTGTGCTATTTTCATTGTTCTGTGCACATAGGTACAGGGGCGAATTATTTTTTCCAAATCTATCGGCTCATCGTGAGCTGCCTGCATCAATATATCTTTCACACGCACTATGCCTATGATATTGTCTATTGTATCTTTGTACACAGGCATACGGGAGTATCCCTCTTCCTCGATTGTTTTAAGTATATGCTGCTGTGTATCTGCCACATTCAACGCAGCCATATCAACACGAGGGGTGAGTATCTCCTGAACTACAATGTCGTCAAATTCAAGCGCAGACTGAGCAAGCTCGCTTTCCTGCTCCTCCAAAACGCCTTCTTCTTTAATTGTTTCAATAATATATTTGAGTTCCTGCTCGGTAACAGATGGTTGCTCATCATTATTCTTGTTCAAAGCCGCCGACATTTTAACAAATACCGCTACAATTGGGGTAAGCAGCCACATTAGCATATTAAGGATACCTGCAACACTCATTGCAATTTTTTCACTGTTGGCTTTCGCAAAGTTTTTAGGCAATATCTCCCCAAAGGTAAGCACCACAAGCGTCATTACAACAGTGGAAGCAGCAGCACCTCTTTCGGCTCCGCACAGCTTTGTAAAAAAGAGTGTCGCCACAGCAGTAGAAGCTATGTTAACTATATTGTTTCCTATTAAAATAGTTGACAGTGCTTTGTCGTACTGACTTGCTATTTTAAGCACTAATTTTGCTTTTTCGTTTCCATCATCCGCATAATTTTGCATGCGTATTCTGTTTATTGCAGAAAACGCAGTTTCGGTCGATGAAAAAAATGCCGATAGGGCGACCAAAATAACGATAAGTAAAATTGATAAACTGTCTGTACTGTCCAAGCAGTATCACACTCCTTAAAAATAAATTTCTTTTATTTTAACAGAACAGCCCTTGCATTACAACACATGCAAGGGCAAAATTCAAAAGCTATTCATAAATTTTAATAAACCATTCCGCCAGCTGTACTGCTTTGAAAACATGTATCTGCGGTGCATCATTACCGCAAAAACAGCAGGTTATATCATCTTGTTTCCAAAGGGTACATTGCAAATCTTCACCCATGCACAGCAGGTCTTTGCCGCTGGGGATAAGTTCTTTGTGTTTGCTGCCTGTAAGTCCCGCCCCCGATACTTTGCCCCAAGCTTCCTTTGCACAAAAAAGTCTTGTGAACATTTCATCAGGATTATCCGCGTGTGTAATAAATTCAATTTCATTTTTACAAAGAACACACTCTGCCAAACGATTTTTAAAAACTGCCTGCACCTGCACATCCAATCCCAACGGACTAACTCCAACAGCTGCACCTGCCAGTTCACCGCTGTGGCTTTTGCTTATGTGCAAATTGGGAAAGCTTTTCAAAAACGGCTTGCCGTTCGGCAGATATTCCGTTTTTACATTGTGCGGCAAAGCATCGTTTATCATATTAACTGCATACACAAGCGCAAGCTGTGCCGCTACTGATTGCTTTAATTTTTGAGGCGGTCTTTTTTTTATTTTTTGCCACACATTAGCATCAAAAATATGTTCTGCTTGAAAAATTTGTTCTTCCGTAAGGCTTGTACACTCACACGCCAGCACAACAATACTTTTTTTATTCATCCATCAAGCATCCTTGATAATATTGTAGCCTGTGTTCATCTTGTACTTGCACCATGTAATTATACCGTAAGTGTCGGACATGGAATTATTATCCACCAAAATCGTCGGTATCGACATTTGAGGTATAACCTTATTTATATAATCGCTTATTTCTTTTGCAAGCTCCTTATTTATAACAGGTCCGTCAAGAACTATTATTTCGGGATTAACAACCGAAATGTAATTTATAATAACATCTGCAAGCAGTGTTACCAATTCTTTTCTAAGCTGAATTAATGTATCGCGTTCTTCGGTTACACGCATCTTTTCAACTATTTCGGAAACATAATCTCCAAGCAGCTTTCCTTTTGGAATATTCTCGCTTATACTCATATATCCGCAAGCACCGGCAAAGCAGCTGTAACCACTGTACAGCTTGTCGTTAAGAATCATACCTGACGACAGCTCTTTGTCTACCGATATATATACCATATCGTGATATGCCTTTTTAAGTGTCCAAGCGTAATATCCAATTGTTGCAAAACGAACATTGCTTTCAACATACACAGGAACATTAAACTGGTCGGACAGTACTTTGCGCAAGTCAACATTATTCCAAACAGGAACAGTTGGTGCATTTATAACAACGCCGCTTAAACCTACCCAAGCCGGAAGTCCAACCCCAATCGACATCACCTTTGCGCTGCAGTTGTCCATAAGTCTTTCCACCGCGGACATAACACAGCGTATTGACGAATCATAGTCGGTGGTATCCAGCTCTGTAGTAAAGCGATGTATTATATCCCCAATCATATTCACTACACAGCAGGTAAAGCTTTTTCCGTTAAGCGAAAGCGTGAGTATATTACCAAGCTCCTCGTTGGTAACATATAAAATAGCTTTTCTGCCCAAGCCCGTGGTAGTACCTGCTTCTTTTATTCTTTTTTGCCCTTCAAGATAGTAAACTATCTTATTTACCGTCGGCAGACTTAACCCCGTTATTTGTGATATTTGAGGTTTTGATATCGGACCTTTTTCTGCTATAAGATTATTGACGATATTATAGTTTACTTCCTTAAGGAATTGTGGCTGCCCTACATATTGATCCACTTTAAATTCCTCCTGTCGTAATCTAATCCAATACAAACTTTTATTACCTATGATAAAACTGTATGCCCTGTATCATTATTTTCCAATGTTTATAATACCGTTTTTTTATCAAAATCGCAACTATTTTTAGTAAATAAATAAAATCAAACTTATTTTTGTGCATCCTTTACATATTAAAATGCATTATTCTGAATTTAACATCAAATATAAATAATTACAACAAACCGTTTTTGTTTCCTGCTACCCTCTACACAAATCGCAGCTTTTCTTAACCGCACAAAAAAATAACCGTATATTCTTTATTGAGTCAATAAGAATATACGGTCTTTTTTCTTTATTTTATGCACATTGTGTTTCGTCTTTTGGTGCAACACGCATTATCATGTTTATCACAGGTATTGCTGCCGCTGTTGTTATAACAGTTTCAGGTATCATGAATGTACCGTTATATATTATGGAATATATCAGTGCCAATGCTTTTCCGCTGAATAAGCCAAGCACTTCATTTCCCAAAGGGAATCCCGATTCCGTAAAAAACCACTCAGCATAATCTCCAAAGAACAAATATCCCGAAATTATATGGCACAAATACCTGCATATACACGCAAGTGCCGTTCCGCACGCTATTGAAGCACCCTCGCTTCTCATTTTCCCTTTAAATACTCCACCTAAACACAAAACAGTAAACGCCAAAATATAATCAAAAAACATACATCCGGCAAACGCCTGCATTGTAAGCCCTTTAAGCGAACCCTCTGCAAGTCCTTGAAGTAATTGGGCAAGACTGTAAGCAAAGCATGATGCAGCCCCCCATGCCATACCGTAACGATACGCCAACAGCAGCATTGGCAGCATGCTTAAAGCAGTAACCGAGCCTCCGTACGGCAGCTGAAAAATTTTCATCATTGACAGCAGTACCGCAAGCGCCATCATCAAACCGCTTTCAACCATTCGCTTCGTGTTAATTTGTTTCATGTTTTCACTTTCCTTTCTTGTTACGGCAAAGCAGCAAACCGGGAAAATAAAAAACACCTTTCCGCAAAACCATGCAGAAAGGCACTAAAATCCTGTTTTACTCGCTTTCCTACGCTGGCATTATCCAGTTCAGGTATAAGGGTTCAGCCTGTGTATCACAGTCAATCTCAGCCGGGTTCACCCAGCTCCCCTGCGTATATTTGCGGAGCAATCCGCTTTTGCTACAGTATACTGCGCAAATATACATATGTCAATTGTTCTTGATTTTTATGTTTAAAACTTTAATGTCTGGATTATTTTTATGTTTTATGCAATACTTTACAAAATATGCTTATTTTCGGAGTGATATTCATTATGCAAAAACTCATTATATTTGACCTGGACGGTACTTTGTTCAACAGTATTGCCGATTTAAACGATGCAATAAACCACGGTCTTGCAAAGGCAGGTCTTCCGCCTATTCCTCAAGATATTTTCCCGTCACTTGTAGGACATGGCTTTTCCGATTTGGTAAAGCGTTCCATACCAAGCGAAAAGCTTACCGACTCCGTTTATCAAACCGTTTATAATGAAAGCCACGACTTTTATGATAATCACTTTTTGTGCCGTTCCGTACCATATGACGGAATACCGCAAATGCTTTTACAGCTTAAAAACGAAGGTTTTAAGCTTGCGGTTTGTTCCAACAAGCCTCACAGCTTTGTGTGCGAAATTTGCCGTGAAAAGTTCGATGACATTTTTGATATGTGTCTTGGCAAAACCGATGGACTTCCGTTAAAGCCCTCTGCCGAAACGGTATTCAAAATTCTTCGGGAGTTAAATGTATCGGCAGACCATTGCATATTTGTTGGTGATTCGGATGTCGATGTAAAAACTGCTGCGGCCGCAAAAATTCCATGCATCGCAGTTACATGGGGATATCGCCCCGTTTGTCAGCTGCAAAAACTCCACCCCACAGCTTTGGCAAATTCGGTTTCGGAACTTTACGAAACAATACATTTCTTATCGCTGCCACTTTAATACACGGAACAGCAATCTTGCCAATTAACATTTGATAAAATAGTACATAATCCCAAAAATAGTCTAATTGTTAAATTTTTTTCAAAAATTTCTTGCATTTAGCAGTTTTTGTTAGGATAATGTAAGTGTGTAGATTTATTTAATAATGATTTCGCTTGTATGATGTAACAAAAATATGTGAACGAAAGCATTATTGAACGGTTTAAATTCAGATTTAAACCAACAAATATTCATCATTTATTACAAACGTAAAGGAGACGAATGTATGAAAAATAAACGCATAGGGCAAAAATTACTCATTACTTTCTCCGTAATTTTGGTTCTGTACGGTTTCACACTTTGGGCATCCATGGATGACATGCGCAAGAACGGTGTAAACTTTACCGACTTTTACGAACAGGGTTACAGTGTTGTAAGCGTTGCCCGTCAGATGGACAACAACTTGGAATCCGCAGGCAAAAACTTTGGTTATGCCATCATGACCCCGGATGCGGAAATGACTTCGCAGTATCTTGCCGCTGCTGATGCAGAACTGAAATCCGCCGAGGAAGCTTTGGCACAGCTGGAGCAGAGCTTTACTGGCGATGCAGGTCTTATTCAAGAATGTAAGACTTACCTGAGCAAAGAAAAATCTGCTCGTCAGGAGCTTATCACCTTGATAAACAATTCCGAGGATACAGAAGCTGCTCGCATGTACTATATGCAGACCTACGAACCATACCTGTTGCAGCTTTCCCAGTCTGCTCAGGCAATTGACCAAGAAGCTGTAACTGTTACCGAAGCGATTTACGCAAAAGCACAGCGTCTGGTTTACACAACAATGGTATTCATGTATAGCTTTGGTGCTATTGCAGTTGTTATCATGATAAGCATAGCTACCTATATCACCCGCGCTATCAGAAAACCTTTGCAGGAAATCGAAAAAGCTGCAAAAGACATGGCACAGGGCAATTTCGACATCCATATCGAGTATGAATCCTTGGATGAACTCGGAAGTCTTGCAAACAGTATGCAGACACTTTGTGCTTACACCCGAGATATCATTCGTGACATGGGCATGATTTTGGAAGAAATCAGTCATGGCAACTTCACCGTAGAAAGTGAACGCCGTGAAGCTTACATTGGTGAATTCTCCCCTCTGCTTGCTTCCACCGACCTTATTGTGGAAGGTCTTACCCACACAATGACCGAAATCAATAACTCTGCTGACGAAGTTTCTGCAGGTGCACACCAGATGGCTGATGGTTCTCAGGCACTTTCTCAGGGCTCTACCGAACAGGCAAGCAGCATTCAGCAGCTTTCCGCTAATATTAACGATGTTGCTCTGCAAATTCAGCAGAATGCCGAGCATGCTGCTAATGCTAAAGTTCATTCCGAAAAATCCGTTCAGAATGTTCTTGAAAGCAACCGCCAGATGCAGACCATGATTTCCGCTATGAACAACATCAGCGAAAAATCTCAGGAAATCGGCAAAATCATTAAAACTATTGATGACATTGCATTCCAGACAAATATCCTTGCGTTGAACGCTGCCGTTGAAGCTGCAAGAGCAGGCGCAGCAGGTAAAGGCTTTGCAGTAGTTGCTGACGAAGTTCGTAACCTTGCTCAAAAATCTGCCGAAGCTGCTGCAAGCACCTCCAAACTGATTGAAGAATCCATCCAAGCAGTTGAAGAAGGTACACAAATTGCAGACCAAACCGCAAAAGCAATGATTGCTGTTGTTGACGGAACCAATCAGGTAACACAGATTATCGAAGAAATCTCTATGGCTTCCAACGCTCAGGCCGAGGCTGTTTCTCAAATCACCGAAGGTGTTGACCAGATTTCCAGCGTTGTTCAAACCAACTCCGCTACCGCAGAAGAATATGCGGCAACAAGTGAAGAGCTCAGTGGTCAGGTTCAGCTGCTTAAAAATCAGGTTAGCAAATTCCGCCTGAAAAACATCAGCTCCACTTCTCTTTCTTGGGAAGAAAACTAAAAATCAATAAATAACCATAAAAATGGTGGTCTGACAAATCAGGCCACCATTTTTTAATAGCTTAAAATTAAAACCCGATGAACTTCTTATAAACAAGATGTTCATCGGGAATTTTTTAAAATTATCCGCGAGCTCTGCGGTTGGATGCTCCGCGTTTTACTTCGCCGCGGTATTTTTTAAGGTCGGACATTTTGTCGTCACTTGTCTGTTTGAATTTTGCCATCATATCTTCAAAGGAAGTTGGTTTTTCGCTAACCTTAGGCTGCCAAGTAATGTCGCGTCTTGGAGCTCTTGGAGGTCTGCCGCCGCCGTTCTGCGCATTTTTCTGGAAACCGCCGCCGTTAAAGCGCTGGCCCTGCGGACGCTCTGTGCGTTCCGGACGAGGTTCTGCCTTTTTAATAGAAAGGCTGATTTTTCCCTCCTCGTTAATGCCAATTACTTTAACCTTTACTGTTTGACCGTCGGTAAGGTGTTCAGAAATGTCATTAACATAAGTAGATGCTACTTCGGAGATGTGAACCATTCCGGTTTTTCCACCCGGCAGTTCAACAAATGCTCCAAATTTGGTTATACCGGTAACCTTACCCTCTACGATGTTTCCAACTTCAACCTGCATTGTTTTAATTTTTCCTCCTCGAAATTCGGGATGCACTAATTCCCTGAAATATCAATATAAATTTTCTCGTCAGAATAGGCAAAGTTAAGCTGTTCCATTGCAATACGCTTTTGGTATTCTTCGTCATCGCCCATGGCTATCAGCCGTTCCAATTCCTTGTTTTCGACTGTTTGCGCCTTTACCTTTTCCTGTATTTGAGCCAATTCATTTTCTTCTCTTCCGAGCTGCATCTGCAAGGACGCAAACCGAATAAGAATAAACGCCACACCAACAGCAACCAACAGCATTACAGGAAAACTAATTTTATTTCGTCTTCTCACTGCCATTGAGCTCTCCTCCTTCATTGGCGAAAGACCTGTGTTCGTGCTTTTTAATTTTACACTGCCCAAAATTGACAGCAAATAAATTATACAACATAATCCTTTGTCGTTTCAAGACAATTTTAACGCGAAGCTGAATTTTTTTAAGCATTTTTTTTATATTTTTCACAGGTATTAAACCCACTGCAAGCAAGCCGCCAAGCATTCGCAAAACAGGACAAAAAAACAGCTTTTGTACAACTTTAAGCACCTTACCCAACACTTCCGCAGCACCCATTCCAAGACCTAAAAACGCTTCACTGAATGCATTCCGGTAAAAAAGGAAGCCCAACAATTCTCCCACTAAAACAAACCCTCTTACCTCGCCCATATTGTTATTCAGCATGAAATAAAAGCTGCCCCAAGAAGCAAGTAAAAAAAAGCACACATCCACAAGCGATATACTCCACGCAGTGTGCTTAACAGCTTTTCTTGCGATACGAATACAGTCATAAACCATGCCCAACCCAACACCGAGCATACAGGATATCAAAAAGGTTTGTGTTTGATGTGCCAATGATATTCCCAAGAGCTATCTCCCCTGGCGTCAGCTGAAAAAGCGTGACAGCATACCGCCCTTGTGCGGCTTGTTATCGGTATAGCTTAGCGAATTTATTGCCCCCTCAAGGTCCAGTTCGCCTGCTTCAACATCAATTTTGTTTATGTGCAGGTTGCTTCCCCTTATGGTAAGTTCTCCTTGCTCGGTAAAAACTATTACCGTTTCCTCATCAAAGCTGTCAATATCGCTTACACCTGTAAGATTGAGTTTTCTTCGGTTTTCCATAATAATGTTGTGCGGCAGCTGCACGGTTTTTTTGTTTTCCGCCATATCATACACCTCCTTGTCCAAGTGTATGCTGTTTAAGGTACAAATTATTCCACAACAAAAGCCGCACAAGCGTGCGGCTTTTACTCATTCTATTATTCTGTAGTATGTTGTTGCGGCATCTTTGGTAGCAATTTCGCTTATTTTAAGATTTCCGCCTTCAGAGGGCTTTTTCCCATTTGTATTTCAATTATGTCGCCCTCCTTAACAGCAGTCGATGCACGGGCAATTTTCCCGTTAAGCATTACCCTGCCTGCATCACAGGCTTCGTTTGCAATCGTTCTGCGCTTAATAAGACGGCTGACTTTTAAATATTTATCAAGTCTCACAAACTACCCTCCTAAAAAAACAAGGGCAGACTCTCCCCCGTACAACGGCAGAGCTTCCACCCTAAATATTAATGATGCTTATTTTGCAACAGCGTCTTTCAGGGCTTTACCTGCTTTGAAAGATGGCAGTTTAGAAGCAGCAATTGTCATTTTTTCTTTGGTCTGTGGGTTGATACCCTGTCTTTCAGCTCTTTCTTTTACTTCAAAAGTACCAAAGCCAACCAAGGAAACTTTATCACCGGAAGCCAGTGCTTCGGTAATGCAATCGAGAACAGCATTTACCATCATTTCGCTGTCTTTTTTGGAAAATTCGGTTTTAGCTGCTACTGCGCTGATAAGATCTGTTTTAGTCATTGTGTTATACCTCCAAAATTTTTACATGCTTAACCGCATATTGTCAGGCTTGGCGTTCGATGCGTTTAGCCTCTTTCCAAAGTGCGTCCAACTGTTCGATAGAAGCAGTATTCATATCAACACCTTTGGCAATCGCCAACTCTTCAACCTTTTCAAAACGGTTAATAAACTTCTTTGTGGATTCATTCAGAGCCGATTCGGCATCCGCCTTTATAAATCTTGCCACATTTACTGCCGAGAAAATCACATCGCCCAATTCTTCCGCTGCATTTTCCATATCATTTGAAGAAATAGCCGATTTTAATTCTTCGACCTCGCTGACAAGGTCCTTTACAGCCCAATCAGTATCCGGGTAATCAAATCCGACTTTTGCCGCACGCTTTTGCACCTTTTGTGCTTTCATCAATGCAGGGAAAACACTTGGAACAGCCTTAAGCGTTTGCGTTGCAGTTGTCTGGTTTTTTTGCTTTTGCTTGATTTTATCCCAATTTTCCAAAACCTGCTCGGAATTATCCGCCTTTACCGCACCAAAGACATGCGGGTGACGCTCGATTAGCTTTTGGCAAACATCATTACAAACGCTGTCAAAATCAAAGCTGCCTGCTTCGTTTTCAATCTGCGCATGAAAAACCACTTGAAGCAAAACATCGCCAAGCTCTTCGCGCAGCAGCTGAGTATCATTCAAAACTATTGCTTCGTAAGCCTCGTAAGTTTCTTCCAACAAATTGCCCTTTATTGAATCATGTGTCTGCTCCCTCTCCCAAGGGCATCCGCCCTCACCGCGAAGCAGCTTGACAATTTGTACAAGGTCATCAACTTTATAACTGTCTTTAAAAGTAAAATCAACTTTTGGCAAATCCTTCAACCTCCGCCTCAAACATGCAGAATGAACCATCGCCGGAATTCGAACATTTCATATATTACCTTAAAAACCGCTTGTTTTCAAGTAGTTTTGCAATTTTTTCCCCTTTAGGTAACATAACAACATCTTCTTTGCATATTCCACCCATTAAAAGTAGTGAAATTGCATATATAACCGCTCCCAAAGCTATGGAAACAAGCGTTGCAAGCGGCTGCGAAATGCGCAGTTTCAGCATTCCGTATGATGACCATGCAGCCATTGCACACAGTATTGCCGAAGCAAACGAACAGCCAAACACCTTGTTCCAACGCAGCTTTACACCAAGGTGCTTGTTAAGATATTTCAAGCTCATCCCAATTATTATAATGTAGCAAGCCAGAGTTCCAAACGGCGCAGCCTGTATGTTTATTTGCGGAATACCAATAAACATACAATTTACCCCAAGCTTTATTACCGCACCTGCAAGCATTAGCTTTACAGGCAGGGTCATCTGACCAATCGCCTGAAGCACACTGTTTATTGGTGTGGATAATGCCACCAAAATTGCCGACAGTGCAAGCACCTGTAAAAGCTGACCTCCCACAGCCGCTTCCATAGGCGAGCGACTGAAAACCAATTCCGCAGCAGGTCTTGCCATTACAGAAAGTCCAAGCCCCGCAGGAAAAGCAACTATACCGCTTACACGCAAAACCGACTCCACGCTGCGTGCTGTTTTTTCCCTGTCACCGCTTACCCACGCTGCCGTAACCGCAGGCAGCGCACTCACCCCTATTGTGGAGGTAATTGCAGGTATCAAATTAAACATGGTAACGGCAATTCCCGCATAACAGCCGTAAAGGTAAGCGGGAATATCCACCGTGCGAAGTCCTTTTGTAAAGTAAGGCAGATACATTTTCCTTACAATATCAGCATCAGCCAGCACCGCTTTTTCAAGACAGCCCATTATTGATACCATGTCTATCAGCGAGGTAACATTAAGCACTACCGCACCCATACAAACAGGAACCGCCACCCTTAACAGCTCCTTTATTATTCCAAAAGAACCCGACGGCTTTGGCGAATTTTCCAATTGCTCGGCAGTTATTCCGTCACCGCCCGCTTTCCAGCGAATTCGGCAGTACAGCGTACCAAATGCAGTGCTTACAACAATGCCCGCAATTGCTGCCGCTGCACTGTACTGCGAAATAATAACCGCCGCCTGAGCATCATCGGCTGCAAGCATTCCCAAAACAGTCGAAGTCAGCTTGTATTCATTTTCAAGCTTGTTTATCACAATCCAAGCAAAGCCTATACCGAAAACCAGCTTTGTTAATGCCTCTATAACCTGCGAAACGGCTGTGGGGTACATATTGCTTAGACCTTGAAAATACCCCCTGTAAGCCGCTGTCATGCAGCAAAACAAGACTGCCGGCGACATTGCCGTTACAGCCAAATAAGCACCAGGGTTGCGAACCAGTTCCGCAAACGAACGAGCCGCAAAAAGCATAACAAAAAAGCCCACACTGCCGCTAATAAAAAATAATCTGCGTGACAGAGTAAGAATTTTTTGTATTTCACGCCAGCGACCCAAAACCGCATTTTGCGAAACAAGGCGGGACACCGCTATAGGAAGTCCCGCCACCGAAAGTGCATATAATGTATTGAATATGGTGTACGCTGAAGAAAAGTACGCCATGCCCACACCGTCAAGCAGGTTATTCAGCGGTGTTTTGAACAGTACCCCAATAGCTTTTACCATCATTGTACCTACCGCTAAAATTGCTGCCCCGTGCAGAAAAGTTTGTTTTTTTTCGACTGCCAATCACCTTGCTCCTTTCCACTTGACCGCTTTATTACAATACTATGCACGGTGCACATTCATTATAAGCGGTCTTACATCAAGCGCAAGCTTGCATCAAGCAATCAAATCAGCCCAGCTTTGCACCGCATCTTTGGCAGAAGATGTTTTCCTCACCGTTGGAAGCACCGCAGTTTGTGCATTTTCTAACCTGATGAATATCATCAATCTGTGCGTTAAGCTCGCTGAGCTGTTTGCGCAGTTCATCAATTTCGTTTACATATCTTTCAACAAGGTCATCGTTTTCAGTTCCGTTTTTCTTGCCTTCATACACAATGTTGCCAAGCTTTGCCATAAGTTTTTGGATGTCGTTCTCCAAATTAGCTGCACGCACACGGATTTTGGATGCTTCAATCACTTCTCCTGTTTTTTTGCCTGCTGTGTTTGCCACATCCACCGCTTTATTAAATAATCTGTCAAAGCTGCCCATAAAATTAATCCTACCTTTCTGTCTGAAGCTATTTTTATTATATCTCACCCACGCTTGGTTTGTGAATCCCATGCGTTTTCATTGTAGAACGAGATTAATCGCTCCTTGCGTCGGAGAATTTCGTCGAAATTATTTACATACTCATAAGGGTATTTGTAATTATACACCCTTTCGATTACCTTTCCATTACCAAAGCACAGCTTTGTGGAAGCACCTGCCCCCACCGCAAGTATGGTTTGTATCTCCTCCATAATCAACACATTGTACAAACATTCCTTGCCCTGCTTGCTGTAACCCGTATTTTCAAGGTTAGCAAGGGTGTTCTTTTGTTTGTAAAGATAATACGGAAGATACCCATCACTCATAAACCTGCGCTGAGCAAGCTGTACCATCTGCTCCACTGTTTTGTCGTGTGCAAGCACCTCTTCCTTACGGCGTCCGTAATCTGCCGAACGCTTTACCGATAATGTATGAACGGTAACATTTTCGGGCAAAATCTGTGAGATTTGTTCAATTGTACGCTCAAAGCTTGGCAGGTCATCTCCCATAAGTCCCGCTATAAGGTCCATGTTTATGTTGTCAAACCCTATCTCACGAGCCATCTCAAAACAGTCAATTACCTGCTGTGCAGTATGTTTTCGTCCTATTCCTTTAAGCACTTCATCGTTTAATGTTTGCGGATTTATACTTATTCTGGTTACACCCGCTTTTTTAAGCGTTTCAAGCTTTTCACGGGTTATTGTGTCGGGACGACCTGCTTCAACGGTATATTCCCTAAGCGTTGTCATGTCAAAGCTTTCGGAAACCGCACTGCACAAAAATTCAAGCTGCTGTGCAGTAAGCGTAGTTGGTGTACCACCGCCAAAGTAAACCGTTTCAAGACGAAGTCCAAGCTGTTTTACCAGTTTTCCAGTTGCGCGTATTTCCTCCGCAAGCTTTTCGACATATGGTGCTATCAGCTTTTTTGCTGATGGGCTTGCAATATCGTGCGATACAAAAGAGCAGTAATGGCATCTGGACGGGCAAAACGGAATTGAAATGTAAAGACTAAAGCTTTCGGGGCTGTTTGTTGCAACTATTTTTTCCTCTTCGCGTGCAGTTGCCAGTGCCAGCTGTATTTTTTCATCATCAACAAGGCACTTTGTGCGGTAAAGCTCGGCAGTTTCTTCTTCGGTCATGCCCTCTGCCATTCTTGTACGGAACAGCTTAACAGGGCGTATTCCCGTAAGTATCCCCCATTTAGGGCGTTTCCCCGTAGCTTCACTGAAAATCCTGTAAACCACTCTGCCCATTGTTCTTTCACATTCGGTAAGTTCCGGCAGTGTTTGCGAATTTATGGTTTCGCTGTCGCTGAAAACATTTCCCTCAACCGAAAGCTCGGCAGACATTACCCACTGTGCATCATTTTTTTCAAGGGTAGTTTTAAGGTAATCACCTGTAATTTCACTTTCATTTTGAATGCGCTCGATTTTTTCGCCGGAAAGGAACAGCATTGCCAGACATTCCATCTCGTAATGCATGGAGTGTCCTATATTTAAAATCTGCAATTTTCATTCCCCCTTCGAGCATAACACTATTTCATGTATGGATTGTATTTTCTTTCTCTGTCCAAGGTTGTGTCCGGCCCATGACCCGAAAGCACCTTGTAATCCCCCGGAAGTGCCTTTAGCTTGGCAAGTGATTTCTGCATTCTTTCCCAACTGCCTCCCGGAAGGTCACAGCGGCCGCAGTTGCCCTCGAACAGTACATCGCCTGTAATCAGTATATCATCAACAAGGTAGCAAACATCGCCTGCGGTATGTCCTGATGCACCTATTACTTTAATTTTAAGTTCACCAAATTCAAGTACATCGCCATCGTCAACAATCATATCAGGTTCGAACAGATAACGCTGCGGATTTGGCAGTCTGAAAAATGTAACGCCTGCATAATCGGGGTCACGCAGCATTATTTCGTTGCCTTTGCCTATTGCAATTTTGCAGCCTGTTTCCTCGCGCAGCTCCTTGCAGGCACCTGTATGGTCAAAATGTCCATGAGTGAGCAAAATGTGCGTCAGCTTAAGGCTTTTTTGTTCAAGGTAAGCCAGTACCCTGTCGGCTCTGTCGCCAGGGTCTACAAGCAGACATTCGGTATCACTGTACTTTATGCAGTAGCAGTTTGCTGCCTCATATCCGCAGTTTACGCGGCTCAGCTCCATCATGGAAAATCCCCCTTTTAGTAAAATTATTTCTTGGGCATTATTTCATCAGTATCCAAAATCAATGTAACAGGACCATCATTAAGCAGCTCCACCTTCATGTCTGCACCAAACTCACCATGTGCAACCTTTGCAACATTAAGCTGCTGTGCTTTTTGTATGAATTTTTCATACATAGCATTTGCGTGTTCAGGCTTTCCTGCACCAATGAACGAAGGTCGGCGGCCCTTACGGCAGTCTCCATAAAGCGTAAACTGCGAAACCACCATCAGTTCGCCGCCCACATCTGCCAACGAAAGGTTCATTTTGCCCTGTTCATCTTCAAATATTCTTAAACCGATTATCTTTTCGGCAAGGTAATCAAGTTCCTTTTCGGTATCGTTATCCGACACACCCAAAAGCACCAATAGTCCCTTTTGTATGCTTCCTGTTTCCCTGCCGTCCACCGTTACACGGCAATACGCCGTACGCTGTATAACTGCCTTCACGCAAAATCCTCCTTATTGCAGCGAACGCTGAACGCTGAATACACCTTTAACACCGCCCAGTGCATTAAGCAGATGTGTAAGCTGACCAAGGTCGGCAACCTCTACCGTAATTTGAATTATGGTGTATCCCTCTTTAAGTTCCTTTGCCATTACCGAATGAATTGGAATGTGCATGTTGGAAAGAAGTATGCTGACATCTGCAAGCAGACCTGTGCGGTTTTCCGATTTAATGTCGATTGTAGACTGGAATTTTTCGCGGAAGTTTTTAGCCCATTCGGCATTTACCCAACGGTTTTTTTGGTCTTCAGGTGAATTTTCCACATTAACACAATCTTTTTTGTGGATTGAAACACCGTAGCCACGAGTAACAAAGCCTATAATATCATCACCCGGCAGCGGGTTGCAGCATTTTGCAAATTTTACAAGGCAGCTGTCCAAGCCCTCAACAACAACACCTCCGCTTGCCTTGCGTTCTTTTTTAGGCTTATTGGCAGCAAGTGTTTTTTCCACTGGGTCTTCTTCAACCACACGATAAGCCTTGTACGCTTCTTTCATTCGCGGAAGCAGCTTGGACAAGGATATACCACCGTAACCTACAGCAGCGTAGAAATCGTCCAATGTAGGAGTGTTTTGTTTTTTCGCAACACCCATAAGGAACTGTTCCAAATCGGCATCATCAACATTCATAAGGTTGCGGCGCATTTCACGCTCAACCTGCTGACGACCTTCAACAATGTTTTCCTCGCGGCGCTCTTTTTTGAACCATGAGCGAATTTTGGTTTTTGCTTCACCTGTTGTAACTATATTAAGCCAGTCACGGCTTGGACCATGACCTTTTGCAGTAAGGATTTCAACAATATTGCCTGTTTTAACCTTAAAATCAAGCGATACCATTCTGCCGTCTACCTTTGCACCGACAGTACGGTTGCCTACCGCCGAGTGTATTGCATATGCAAAGTCGAGCACCGTTGCACCGGTAGGCAGGCTTATAACATCCCCCTGAGGAGTAAACACAAATACTTCTTCGGGTGCAATGTCAGATTTAATGGTACGAACAATATCTTCGGCATCGTCGGAAATTTGCTGTGCTTCCAACAGCTGACGCACCCATGACAAACGCTCGTCCAGCTTATCTTTTTTGGTTACACCTGCTTTGTATTTCCAGTGCGCTGCGATACCGTATTCAGCAGTATAGTGCATATCCCATGTGCGTATTTGTATTTCAAACGGGATAGCATCCTTGTTTACTACTGTGGTATGCAGGGACTGATACATATTGTTCTTAGGTGTGGAAATGTAGTCATTAAAGCGATTTGGAATAGGTGTAAACATATCGTGCGCAATCCCAAGCAGATTGTAGCACTCCTGCATATTGTTTACTATAAGGCGAACTGCGTAAACATCGTATATTTCATCAAATTCGCGCCCCTGAACAAACACCTTGCGGTATATGCCGTAAATGCTTTTTACACGACCTGCAAGATGCACCTCCATGGATTCCTGCGCAAGACGCTGCTGAATTTGCTCCTTAATACGATTAAGAAAGTTTTCGCGGTCTTCCTTTTTCATCTCAAGCATTCTTTCGATTTCGTGGTAACCAATAGGGTCAAGAAAACGCAGCGATATATCTTCCAGTTCTTCCTTTATTGCACGAATCCCCAAACGATGCGCCAACGGAGCATACACTTCCATTGTTTCTCTTGCCTTTTCGCGTCGTTTGTCTTCATTTTTTTTGTAGCCCATGGTACGCATATTATGCAGTCTGTCCGCAAGCTTTATAATAATAACGCGAACATCCTTTGCCATTGCCAAAAGCATTTTTCGTACATTTTCCGCCTGCTGTTCTTCTTTTGAAGAATATGTCATTTTGGAAAGCTTGGTTACACCGTCAACAAGCAGCGCAACCTCGTCGCCAAAGTTCTTTTTAATGTCGTCCAGAGTAATGTTTGTATCCTCGACAACATCGTGCAAAAGTGCAGCTATCAGGGATTCGGTATCCATTCCAAGGTCCAAAAGAATTTCCATAACAGCCATTGGATGGCTGATGTATGGTTCACCCGACTCACGCATCTGTCCCGCATGTGCCACTTCAGCAAGGTTGTACGCCTTTATTATTTTATTTATATCGTATTGCTTTGGGCTGCTTTCCAGCTGCTCAATCATTTGCTCGTAAGTATACATATAATCCCTCGATTTTTTAATAAAAATACCCTGTTACTGCAAGCACTTTCTGCGCAGCTCCTGCAGCAATTGCGAACTTTCAAGGTTCACTTTTTCGGTTTTTGGAATTACTTTTATTGTCTGTCTGCCGTTTGAGCTTGCTATTTCAATCAACTCAAGCTCCTGCATTATATCCATAATTATTCTAAGCTTACCGTACTCCATATCACGCAGACGGCAATAAATAACCTCATTCGATGTGCAGATTGCAGCATTGCTTCGAATAAAGCGGTATACCCTGCCCATTTCCTCGCGTGTTGGCACAAGAAGTGAAACATCTTCCGCTTCGCCAATGCAGTAGCGTTCGTAAATTTGACTGTGAATAAAGTAATTGTCATAATTCACGCCGCTAAGTCGCATATCCTTTATCTTTACGGTAACCGATACACTTTTATTGTACGAATTAAGGCTTACATCGGCAGCTATATCCAGTTTGTCGCCTATCTGATATAAAAAGTTTTCGGCACGCATACCAAAATACAAAGCCTGAAACCTTTTTTCATCTTTTACAAAATACAATCTTAAATGCTTTCCGTCACCTATTGGATTTATACCCTCAAGCACAGCTCCAAGCACCGCAAAAACAGGCTGTTCGTTGCCTGCACCGTAAGGCTGAAGCATTTCAAGCTTACTAACATTTTCCACTGTAAGTAAATCAGGTTCGACAACACAATCAATGTTTATACAATGCACCGGCATAATTGGGAAATGCTGTTTTGCATCAGCTAAAAGTTCACTGCAAAACTCCGACACATCTGCCGAGTCAAGGCTGAATCCGGCAGCCATTACATGCCCGCCAAATCGCTTGAGCAGCCTGCTGCATCGGCTTATTGCTGCAATTATGGAATAACCCTCCACACTTCGGGCAGAAGCGCGTGCTTCACCGTCGCAGTTGGATATTAAAATACATGGTTTTCCGTATTTTTCGACGATTTTCGCACATATTATTCCAATAACACCCGCATTCCAGTTTTCCCCGGAAATAATTATTACTCGCTCATTAAGCAGCTTCGGATTGTTAAGTATAATATTGGTTATATCGTCGGTTATTTCCTGCTCTGTTTTTCTTCGCAGGGCGTTAAGTTCGTTTATTTCATTCGCCAAAATTTCGGCTTCTTCTTCATCTTCCGCCAAAAGCAGTTCAACAGCTTTGTTTGTTTGCTCCAAGCGGCCTGCCGCATTTATACGCGGTGCCAAGCCGAACGCAAGTGCAGTTGAATCCAGCGGTTTGCCTTCGTACCCAGCCGCTTTTATTAATGCGTTTATACCCAAATACGGGCAGTCTTCCATACCTTGCAATCCGTTTTGAACAATAACACGGTTTTCACCTTTAAGCTCAACTACATCGGCAACTGTACCAAGTGCAGTAATTGCACCGTATTGGTAAAGTGTGTCCTCGCAGTCAATATCATCCTCCAAAGCACAGACCAATTTAAATGCAACACCTACACCCGAAAGCTCTTTAAACGGGTATTCGCAGTCTTTACGATGCGGATTAAGCACTGCAACAGCATTTGGCACTGTTTCGCGCGGTGTGTGATGGTCGGTAATAATTAGGTCTACCCCCAACGACTTTGCAAGCTCGGCTTCCTCCAACGAGGAAATACCGTTGTCCACGGTAATTATCAGCTTTATTCCCCGCTTTGCCAAAGCCGACACTGCTTTCGTGTTAAGACCATAGCCCTCGCCGTCTCTTTTTGGGATGTAGTAGGACACATCTGCCCCAACCTCCGCCAAATAACTGCACAAAAGTGCAGTTGCAGTTATGCCATCGCAATCATAATCACCGTATATAACTATCGGCTCTTGATTTTCCACCGCCATGCGGATACGGTCTACCGCCTTTTCCATATCCTTCATCATATAAGGGTTGTGGAAAACCTCGTTCCCACCCAAAAATGCAGCTGTTTTTTCGGCAGTGTTTATTCCTCTGGATGCCAAAACGGAACACACAAGACGCGGAAATCCTGTTTCCATTGCAAGCTCTGAAACTGCTTGTTCGGAATATTCCCTAATATTCCAGCGTTTTACAGCCATTTACACCGCCTCCTTTCTGCATTTTTACACAATAACCCATGGTAATTTAATTTACTCTATTTTAGCACTTTATCCCCAAACATTCAACCATTGTGTACAGTTCAAACAAAGCTTGAAATCTTTATTCTTTGCAAAAAACAGGAGACAGCTGTTTTAGCTGTCTCCTGCATAAATGCATTTTTATTATGCTTTTTTGCTCTGTGCAAGTGCATCAAGTGCATCTTTTCTGGAAAGTTTGATTTTGCCGTTTACTTTGTCAATTTCTTTAACCTTTACAAGGATAACATCGCCTTCAGCAACAACATCTTCAACTTTTTCAACACGACGGTTTTCCAGTTCGGAAATGTGAACCATACCTTCTTTACCTGGTGCGATTTCAACGAATGCACCGAAGTTCATGATTTTGGTTACACGACCTTTATAAATTGCACCGATTTCAGGGTCTTTTGCAATGGTTTCAATCATGTTTACAGCGCGTCTTGCGTTGTCTGCATCAATACCGGATACAAATACCTGACCTTCTTCGCTGATGTCAATTTTAACATCACATTCTGCACAAATCTTCTGAATAACTTTACCGCCGGAACCAATAACTTCGCGGATTTTATCCACAGGGATGGTGAGTGTAAGCATTTTTGGTGCGTACTGGCTCAGTTCTTCGCGTGGTTCAGGAATTGCTTTGAGCATAATGTCGTCCAGAATGTACAGTCTTGCCTGACGGCATTTTTCAAATGCTTCAGCAACGATTTCCATTGTAAGACCATCGTTTTTAAGGTCCATCTGAATAGCGGTAATACCTTCGTGTGTACCGCCAACTTTAAAGTCCATATCGCCGAAGAAGTCTTCCAGCCCCTGAATGTCAACCATTGTCATCCAACGGTCACCTTCGGTAACAAGACCGCAGGAGATACCTGCAACAGGTGCTTTAATTGGAACGCCTGCGTCCATCAGTGCCAAAGTAGAACCGCAAATGGATGCCTGAGATGTGGAACCGTTGGAGGACAGAACCTCGGAAACCAGACGGAATGCGTATGGGAATTCTTCAACGGAAGGAATAACAGGTTCAAGTGCTCTTTCAGCCAATGCACCGTGACCGATTTCGCGGCGGCCGGGACCTCTGGAAGGTTTGGTTTCACCAACGGAATAGGATGGGAAGTTGTAGTGGTGCATGTAGCGTTTGGATTCTTCGTTGTCGATACCGTCCAGCTTCTGTTCCATGGAAACAGAACCAAGGGTAGCAACTGTAAGAACCTGAGTCTGACCACGGGTAAACATACCGGAGCCGTGAACTCTTGGCAGCAAACCAACTTCAGCAGCAAGCGGACGGATTTCGTTAATTCCACGACCGTCAACGCGTTTGCCGTCGTCCAGCAGCCATCTTCTTACAACATATTTCTGAAGCTTGTACAGACATTCGTCAATCATAGCAATCTGTTCTGGGTACAGTTCATCGAATTTAGCGTGAACTTCTTCAATAACAGGAGCAAGACGAGCATCTCTTTCGTTTTTATCATCGGTATCCAAAGCTGCACGAACTTTTTCGATAGCAAAATCTTTAATTGCTTCGAACATGTCGTGGTCAACTTCTTTGGATTCAAATGTAAATTTAGGTTTGCCGATTTCTTCCTGAACAGATTTAATGAAAGCAACGATTTTTTTGATTTCTGCGTGTGCAGTTTCAATTGCTTTGAGCATTACATCTTCTTTAATCTGGTCTGCACCTGCTTCAATCATAACGATTTTTTCAGCAGAACCTGCAACAGTCAGGTTAAGAGTGCTTTTTGCTCTCTGTTCTTCGGTAGGGTTAAGGATGATTTCATCGTCAACCAGACCAACGCTCAAGCCTGCGATTGGACCATTCCATGGAATATCGGAAATGGACAGAGCAAAGGATGTACCAATCATGCCGCAAACTTCAGGAGAATAATCCTGGTCGCAGGACATAACGGTCATTACAACGGAAACATCGTTGCGCATATCTTTTGGGAAAAGCGGACGAATTGGACGGTCAACCACACGAGAAGTCAAGATTGCTTTGTCGGATGGTTTGCCTTCACGACGCATGAAAGAACCCGGAATTTTACCTACCGAGTACAGTTTTTCTTCGTAATCTACGGACAGTGGGAAAAAGTCAATGCCGTCTCTTGGCTTGGAAGCTGCGGTAACATTTACCAGTACGGAAGTGTCACCGTAGCGAACCATTACGGAACCGTTGGAAAGACAGCACATTTTGCCAACTTCAAATGACATCTTACGGCCGGCAACTTCTGTTTCAAAAATTCTGTAGTTTTCAAACATAATTTACATTCCTCCATTATTTTTTTGACCAAGGAACGGCTGCTCGGCATTTAGCAATAAATACAGTGCTTGGAATACGCCAAACACTCTATTCACTGCTAAATTGTGCTTTGCCGTCCACAGGTCTGATTCGTTTTTATTGTACAAAAGGCAAAGGTACAAGACTTGCACCTTTGCCCCTTAAGTTTAGCTAATTACTTACGCAGACCCAGTCTCTTAACTGTTTCACGGTAACGGTTGATGTCTTTCTTCATCAGGTAGTTGAGCAGGCTGCGGCGTTTACCAACCATCTGGAGCAGACCGCGACGGCTGTGATGGTCTTTAGCGTGGATTTTGCAGTGCTCGGTCAGGTCGTTAATTCTTTTTGTAAGAATAGCGATCTGTACTTCTGGAGAACCTGTGTCAGTTTCGTGGGTTCTGTTGTTAAGAATAACTTCTGTTTTTTCTTCTTTTCTCATCATGGAGAATCACCTCATTAAATATATTTTTCTTGTCCTATATTCGCAGCAAGGGGAACGGTGATACTCCCTGAAAACAGGGCTTACACCCGCAAGCCGCGGATATGGTCAATAACCATGTTAGTATAACATATACTTTGCTTTTTTGTAAAGTATATTCACCCAAAATATTTTTTAAATACAGCCTTTGAGCTCTCAACATCGTTTGCAATTGCCATGCGAAGTTCTTCAACGCTGCCGAACTTCATTTCGGGACGCAAGAACTCAAGCAGATGAAGCACAGGGTAAGTACCGTACAAATCACCTTCGAACCCGATTATGTATGTTTCGGCAAGCGGCATATCGCTTCCAACGGTGGGTTTTACTCCAATGTTTGTTACACCTGCATAACGGCGGCTGCCAAATTCCAAATATGTGGCATACACACCGTAGCGCGGTATAAGCTGACCCGGATGGAAAAGCTGATTTATTGTTGGAAACTGTATTTTTCTTCCAAGCTTTTTACCCGGTATAACCTCGTTGCGAAGCATGAAAGAAAGCCCCAGCATTGAATTTGCCGAAAGTATATCTCCTTCTTCCAAACATTTGCGTATTCTGGTGGAGCTTACAGGCTCGTCCTTCCACATTACACCCTCAACCTTATGTACCGGAACACCGTATTTTGCAGCCATTTCGGTCAAATCATCTGCCGAAGCAGCTGCATTTTTCCCAAAGAAAAAGTTAAATCCGCAGGAAATCTCTTTCGCATGAAAAGTTCCTATAATAATATCGCGTACAAACTCTTCGGGAGTAAGACCTCGAAACGATTCAAACGGCGGATTGAAAACAACTTCAACCCCCAAGTAATCCAAAGCCTTCAGCTTGAGGTCCTGCGAAAAAATGAATTTATTGTTTACCTTTTTGGATGGGGCAGTGGCTGGAGAATTCCCTGTTGTAAATGTGAAAACAGCAGGCACCAAACCGCGTTGTCTGCCCTCCACAGCCTTATTTATAACAGCCTGATGTCCAAGATGGATACCGTCAAACTGACCCAATGCAATGGATGTGCCGGGCACATTTATCCCCTCAAGGGTTGAATATTTAATCAAGGATTTCCCTCCGTTGCAAAAAGTTTGTCACAATACAGGGTGTGACCATCCTCGCCTATATGTGCTATTCCCAAAAATGTTCTGTCCGCACCCAATACGCGGTAGCGGTTTTCCTGCGAGTTTTTTTGCACCCTGCACCGTTTTGCATCCAATCTTACACCGTTTCGGAACATTCTTGTTTGGTCCTCACTCAAATTTATTTCGGCAAGGCTTCGGAATGCTTCGGAAATCGGAATAAGCTTTTCGCGCAGGCAGTTTTTTTCGGCAAGTTCATTTGCCTCATCAATGGTAATGCACTCGCCAATTCCAAAGCCTGCTGCCATTGTGCGCCTTAATCCCGTAAGAGTTGCACCGCAGCCCAGCTCCTGCCCTATATCATGACAAACGGTTCTGATGTAAGTACCCTTTGAACAATGCACATCTATAACATAGCGGGCATTTTCGGCATCGCTTTCAATTAATTCAAGCGAAAAAATCTCAATATCACGCGGTTTGCGTTCAACCTCAACACCTTTTCTTGCCAATTCGTAAAGGCGTTTTCCATCGACCTGCACAGCCGAATACATTGGAGGTATCTGCTGAATTTTTCCGCGAAAGCTTTCAAGTACTTTTTCAACATCTTTTTCATTTACATCAACAGCACTTTCAGTCAAAACTGTTCCTGTTATATCCTGAGTGTCTGTTGTTTTGCCCAAAACAAACTCTGCCAGATAACGCTTGTCCTGTCTTGGAAGAATATCGCAGCATTTGGTTGCTCTACCCACAAACACAGGCAGCACGCCTGTTGCCATAGGGTCAAGCGTTCCTGCATGTCCAACCTTTCGGGTGGACAGCATACCACGCATTCGCGCAACCACATCGAACGAGGTGTATCCCTGTGGTTTATCTATCAATAATATTCCGTCGGTATTCATCTTCATTCAATGCTCCGTTTCTTCAAAATTCGGCAAAAGCCGTTATTTAAGGCAGCTTTGTACTGCTTCAAGTATTTGTTCTTTTGCCTGCTTAACATCCCCGTATACACGGCAGCCTGCAGCTTTGGCATGTCCACCGCCGCCAAGCAGCCTGCATATATCCGAAGCATCTGCTTCGTCGGTAGTACGAACCGACACCTTAAAGCTTTCCAAATCTTCCTGCTGCTTCATGGTTATACCTACCTTAACACCCTCGATTTGGCGCGGAAGCGACGCAAGGCCTTCCAGCTCATCGGTACGAGCATCTGCTTTTGCAAGCATTTCCTGTGTAATGCAAATCACCGCACATTGTCCGTCAAAGTAATATTCCAAATCGTTGTATACCATTTTTTCCATGGCAACTCTGCCGGGTGTTTTGGTTTCAAACATTCTTTGGTTTACCGCGGCAAAATCCACTCCAGCTTCAATAAGCTCAGCCGCCAAACGGTGCGTATGTGCACTTGTATTGGAAAACATAAAGCAGCCTGTATCGGTAGCTAAAGCAGTATATATCCCCTGTGCTATGTCCCCCGAAATGTCCGCACCAAGAGCTTTTATTACATCGTACACTACCTCTGCCGCTGCGGCTGCATCGGCACGCAAAAGCAAATTTTGTGCATACTCGGTGTTGCTTTGGTGATGGTCTATGCACAGGTTTGTTTTTTCTTTATATTCTTCAAGTTTGCTGCCAAACAATTTGTTATCGGCAACATCAACAGCTACAACATAGCCGTTTTCAAACTCGTCATTTTCAAAATTTTCGGTAATAAACAAAAGGGACTTCGGAAACGGGTCGGAACAGAGTATTTTTACCTTTTTACCCATTTTCTTCAATGCTCTGCCCAAGCTAAATCCGCTTCCCACTGTATCCCCGTCGGGCGATTCATGACAGATTATTATAATCTTGTCCTGCTCTTTAAGAAGCTGCGCAGCTTTTGATACATCAATCCTCATCATTTTTTCCCACCTCAAGGTCATTGAGAATTTTTGCAATTCCCGCACTGTATTCCGTAGAATCATCAGCTATGAACTTGAATTCCGGTGTTCTGCGCATTTTAAGGCGTGAGTTTATTTCACGACGAATAAATCCCGCACCGCTGTTAAGTCCTTTTACAGCCTCGTTTGCTTTTTCAATGCCTTCCATTGAGGAAATGTATACCCTGCAATGACCGTAATCGTTTGAAAGGTCTACCTTCATAATGGTTAAAAGGCTGCTTATTCTTGGGTCTTTCATCATGTGCATAATATCGGTAAGCTCACGACGGATATCTTCTGTCATTCTGTTAACTTTATAGTTTGCCATTCCTTTTCACCTCTTTTTTGGATTAACCTGCCGGAAGCGAGTACTCGCCTCCGGCATTTTTTACGAGTCGGAATGACCTTAACAGGCTTCAGACTCAGTCACGATATTCTTCAGTAATATATGCTTCAAAGATGTCGCCTTCTTTAATATCTGCATATTTAACAAGGCTCATACCACATTCAAAGCCTCTTGCAACCTCTTTTACGCTGTCTTTAAAGCGTTTAAGGTCATTAAGCTCAACATCTGCAACGATAATGCCGTCACGAACAACGCGGATTTTTGCATTTCTGGTAATTTTACCTTCGGTAACATAAGCACCTGCAACCATACCAACACCGGAAATTTTGTAAACCTGACGGATTTCAGCTTTACCAAGTTCAACATCGCGGAATTTTGGTGCAAGCATACCTTTCATAGCATCGGTAATTTCGTTGATTGCATCGTAAATAATACGGTACAGACGAATGTCAACACCTTCGCGTTCAGCTTCTTCTTTAACAATGGTATCTGGACGAACATTAAAGCCTACGATGATTGCATTGGAAGCGTTAGCAAGCATAACATCGGATTTGCTGATTGTACCAACACCGCTGTGAATAACTTTTACGCGTACTTCTTCGTTTGTAAGTTTTTCCAAAGACTGTTTTACAGCTTCGGCAGAACCCTGTACATCCGCTTTAACGATGATTGGAAGTTCCTTCATTTCGCCATCAGCAATCTGGGAGAACAGGTTTTCAAGTGTTACCTTGTTGTAGGATTTGAACTGTTCTTCTTTAGCTTCTGTTTTACGCTGTTCAACAAGTTCACGAGCCAGACGCTCATCTTCAACTGCATTGAAGATATCCCCAGCAGATGGAACTTCTGCCAAACCTGTAATTTCAACAGGAGTGGAAGGACCTGCAACATCAAGGCGTTCACCACGGTCGTTGCACATTACACGCACACGGCCTACAGCAGTACCAGCGATGATTGCATCACCTGTTCTGAGTGTACCTGTCTGTACAAGCAGTGTAGCAATAGGACCACGGCCTTTGTCCAGACGAGCTTCAATAACAGTACCTTTAGCCTGACGGTCTGGGTTAGCTTTGAGTTCTTTAACATCTGCGGTAAGCAGAACCATTTCAAGCAGTTCATCAAGACCCTGACCTGTTTTAGCGGATACAGGAACACAAATAACATCGCCGCCCCATTCTTCAGGTACGAGTTCGTATTCGGTAAGTTCCTGTTTTACTCTTTCAATATCAGCGGTTGGTTTGTCAATTTTATTGATAGCAACAATGATGGAAACTTCAGCCGCTTTTGCGTGAGCAATGGACTCAACTGTCTGAGGCATGATACCGTCGTCGGCAGCTACTACAAGGATAGCAATATCGGTAGTTTTTGCACCGCGCGCACGCATGGAGGTAAACGCTTCGTGACCTGGTGTATCAAGGAATGTGATTGGACGGTCGCCAACAGCTACCTGATAAGCACCAATGTGCTGTGTAATACCGCCAGCCTCGCCGGAGGTAACATTAGCTTTGCGGATAGCGTCCAGAATAGATGTTTTACCGTGGTCAACATGCCCCATTACAACAACTACCGGAGGACGAGCAACCAGATTGTCGTCGTTGTCTTCGGTATCGTCAAACAGGCGTTCTTCCAAGGTAACAACTACTTCACGCTCAACCTTTGCACCAATTTCCATTGCAACCATTGCAGCGGTGTCGTAGTCAATAACTTCGGAAACGGATGCCATTACACCAAGCATCATAAGCTTTTTGATAACTTCGGCAGCCTGCACTTTAAGACGGAGAGCCAAATCACCAACTGTAATTTCATCAGGAATGGTAATCTGCAGTTTCTGGCGGCGTTCGCGTTCCATTTCCAAACGGCGCAGTTTTTCCATTTCTTTATCCTTTTTGGACATGAATGGTTTTTTATTGTTTTTGTTTGCAAATTTCTGCTTTTTAACGCCTGTATCTTTACGAGCCATGTTCACAGGTGCAATGGTTTCGTAGCGTTCGTTGTATTTATCCAAATCAACATTTGCCGCACGCATGTCAACATGACGGAAGGTTCTTCCGCTTGCGGTGGTTTCGGTTGGCGGAGGAGCTACCGGTGTTACAGGACGAGCAGGTGCTGCCGGCTGAGCAGCAGGTTTTTTAGCAGCAGGCGCGTTGTTTGGACGGTTCTGCTGTGCAGGTGCAGCTTTTGGCTGCTGATTGTTGTTCTGGCGGAAACCGTTGTTATTGTTTGGTCTTTGCTGATTTTGACCGCCCTGTCTTCTTTCTTGCTGACCGCCCTGACGGTTGTCAGAATTAAACTTCTTGTTTGTATTTGGGGTAAAGTTTGCTTTCTGTTTTGGTGCGTCTGCTTTTGGTGCAGATGCCTGCTGTGCCGGTTTTTTCTCCATAGTCACCTCACGCTGAGCTTCTTTTTCAAATTTTGCAGGAGTTTCTTCACGCTTAGGTGCAGCTTTTTGTTCCTGCTTTGGTTGTTTTGGTGCCTGTTTTTCAGCCTTTTCCTGTTTTGGCTGTTCAGGTTTTGCAGCTTCCTTTTTCTGACCGGAAGCAAAATATTCATCAAAGCTCTTTTCCTGATTGTTCTGGGTATAGTGTTCGAACACCAGGTTCAGTTCTTCGGAAGTAAGTGCAGTCATGTGTTTTTTTGGTGTATCAAAATGTTTGCCGAGCAAATCAATAATATCTTTACTTGGTACATTCAAATCCTTTGCGACTTCATGTACGCGGTATTTATCATTCGTCATATCTTATCCTCCTCACAGTTCCCAACAAGTCCTGCCAGTTTTTTGGCAAGTCCGGCATCGGTCACAGCCAGTATTCCGGTACGGCGGCCTACAATCATTGCCACCTCATCCATTACAAGCGGCAAAGCATAAGGTGCTTCGCCCCATTCTTCGCATATACGGGTTATGGATTTTTCGCTTTTCGGCGACAAATCACTGCACAAAAACACGCTGTGTGCTTTTCCTGTCGCAAGTGCATCTGCCACCAAGTCAAATCCCATCACGAGCTTTCCGGCACGCTTGCACAATCCAATAGTAGACAGCATTTTATCCTTCACTGTTTTGAATTTCCTCCTCCAGCCTTTGGTAAACCTCTTCCGGTATCTGACATTCAAAAACGCGTTCCAGGCGTTTTGCTTTTCTTGCCTTTTTAAGACATTCAGCATCAGGGCAAATGTATGCTCCTCTGCCCGATTTTTTCCCTTTGTGGTCAATGGAAATCTCGCCTTCGGGAGATTTTACCACACGAATAAGTTCTTTTTTGGGTTTATGCTCGCTGCATCCCGTACACATACGCACGGGAATTTTTCTTACCGTCATGCCCGCTACCTCCCAATATTATTCCTGGGAACCTTCGTAAAATCCGCTTTCTGGACGAATGTCAATCTTCCAGCCTGTCAGTCTTGCAGCAAGACGAGCATTCTGACCCTTGTTGCCGATTGCCAAGGAAAGCTGATTATCGGGAACTGTAACATGACATGCTTTTGTGCCTTCTTCATCAAGCTCAACCGACAAAACCTGTGCAGGAGAAAGAGCTGCGGAGATAAATTCAGCAGGGTCTTCCGAATATTTAACAACATCAATTTTTTCACCGCCGAGTTCTTCAACAATAGCTGATACACGGCTGCCTTTAGGGCCTATGCAAGCACCTACAGGGTCAACATTTTCATCCTTGGAGTAAACCGCAATTTTGGTTCTGGAGCCTGCTTCACGGGAAACCGCTTTAATTTCCACGGTGCCGTCTTCAACTTCTGGAGTTTCAATTTCAAACAGGCGTTTGATAAGACCAGGATGTGTTCTGGATATCATAAGTTTAGGACCTTTTGCACCTGCGGATACATCCACAACATAAATCATAACACGGCTGCCTTCAACCAGTTCTTCACCCGGAACCTGTTCGGATTTTGGCAGAATTGCTTCGTGTTTATCAATTTCAAGTGTAGCATTACCTTTAATTGGGTCAACTTTAAGTACCTGTGCAGAGATAAGTTCGTATTTTTTGCTCTGATATTTCTGCAGGAGCTGACCTTTTTCAGCTTCGCTTATACCCTGACGGATAACATGTTTTGCAGCCTGTGCAGCAATACGACCGAATTCCTTTGTTTTAAGCGGAATTTCAACCAAATCGCCAATGTTTGCGGATTTGCTGTAATTAATAGCTTCGGCAGGTGTCATTTCGGTAAGAGGGTCGGTAACCTCTTCAACAACATATTTGCGAACAGCTACATAAAAACGACCTGCTTCCGGGTCAATTTCAACAATGTTTTCATCTATACCGCCAACATCTCTTTTAACGGCAATAGAAATTGCATTGGAAATTTTTTCGATTAAGTAAGCAACCGAAATACCTTTTTCCTTTTCCAGTGCGTAAAGAGCTTCAAAAAATTCTTTATTCATTTTCTTCATTTCTCCTTCAATCGTTAAGGGCAGAGCTCACTTAATGCTCTGCGGTTATTTATATTCTGATTTAGTGGTTAAAAATCAATTTCTTCGTGAAGTCTTACCCACGCTGCTTCTTTAAGATTAAATGTCATTTCCGCTTCAAGCTCTTCAAGCAGTATGGTAACATTGTTGCCGTCAAATTCAGTCATTTCGCCAATAAAGTCTCTAACACCTTCAACCGCGCGAATCAAGCGCACTTCCACTTCATGACCAAGGTATTTTTCAAAATGCCATGGTCTAACCAAGTCACGGCCGATGCCCGGAGAAGAAACCTCCAGATAGTAGGACTGGTCGATAGGGTCGTTTTCGTCAAGCAGCTTGCTCATTGCACGGCTTACATTTTCGCAGTCGTCAATATTTACGCCGCCCTCTTTGTCGATGAATATTCTAAGGAACCAAGATGCACCCTCTTTTTCGTATCTTACATCCCAAAGCTGTACACCAAACTGTTCCGCTACCGGAGCTGCCAGCTCCGAAACTGTTGTAATTGTATTCGGCTTTTTACCACTTGCCATTATAGTTTCTATCCCTCCAGACAGATTTTTTACATGATGTCTTAACATAAAGGAAAGAGTGGGTTTTCTGCCCACTCTTTCTCCTCTAATCGTATTCCATAAGATAATTTAACACAAACCGCTTGGTTTTGCAAGTGTTTATATGCCGTTTAATTGATTTTTATCGTAATTTTTTAAGTCTTATGCTGCCATTTCAGCAAAGTCGTTGTTTACTATTTTGTCGTAAGGTGCTTTTTGGTCAAGTTCACCTGCCTGTGCCATTATTTCCTGCAGCAGCTCAAACGATTTTTCGTTCATCTGCGGCATGGTGCTCCATGCATTTATATCCTTATAACGCTGAACCACCGTTACCATAAGCTCCATTTGAGTATCGGGGAAGGACGGTGCAATTACTTCGGCTATTTCTTCGGCAGAATGACTTGCTGCCCAACGCTGTCCTTTCGCTACCGCATTTGTAAAACGCTGAATAAGCTGCGGATTTTCTTCAATAAAGCTTTTCTTTGCAAAGTATGCTGTGTACGGAACTTCGCCCGCTTCCTCGCCTACCGAAGCTACAATATACCCTTTACCCTCGGCTTCAAGCATGGATGCTGTCGGCTCGAATATGGTAACATAATCGCCTGTACCGCCCGCAAAAGCACCTGCCATTGCAGCAAACTGGATACTGTCATCAAAATTTGTTTGCGAGTGCGGTTCAACTCCGTTTTTATTCATGGCGTATTCCAATGTCATATAAGGCATACCGCCCCTGCGCCCCGGAAGAATATGTTTTCCTTTAAGATTACTCCAGTCAAAATCAGGCTCGGGATTTCTGCCCACCAAAAACGAACCGTCACGCTGAGTAAGCTGTGCAAACACCTGTGTGTAGTCTTCCTTGCCTTCATTATATACATACACCGACGCTTCGGGTCCTGCAAAGCCTATGTCAATATTGTCCGACAGCACTGCCGACATTACCTTGTCTGCACCTTGACCGTTGGAAAGCTCGATTTGTATACCCTCCTCCTCAAAAAATCCCAAATTTATTGCAAGGTACTGCGGTGCGTAAAAAATGGAGTGTGTTACCTCGCAAACCGTTACTCTGTCAAGTTTTTCCTGTTTTTGACCGCAGCCTGCAAACAGCATGGATACCACAGTACACGCTGCTGCCGCTTTAAGTACAATATGCTTCATGTCAATCATTCCCCTTTCAGTTATCCGTACATTAATACGGTATATTAGTTTTATCGGTAACGGTAAAACCGCATTACCAATCTTTGAAGCAGTATTACGCCCTCGTACATAACAGCAGCCGCAGCCGCAAGTATTATTACACTTGCCATTACAATGTCCATCTTGAACACCTGACCGCCGTACACTATTAAATACCCCAAACCTGCTTTGGACACCAAAAACTCCCCTGCAATAACACCCACAAGTGAAAGCCCTATATTTATCTTTAATGAATTAAAAAGAGTATTTATGTTAGCGGGGAAAACTATTTTTTGAAATATCTGCCGTTTTTGTGCACCAAAGGTTACAGCCATTTTTATAAGTTCGGGCGATGTTGACCGAAAACCGCTTAACATTTCCATTACGGTAACAACAAGCGATATGGCAAGTGCCATAAAAATTATCGCCTTTGTTCCTGCACCTGCAATTATAATTATTACGGGCCCAAGCGCTATTTTGGGCAGGCTGTTAAGCACTACCAAATACGGTTCGCAAACCTTGGAAACAAAATCACTCCACCACAGCACCACTGCGGCAATACAGCCAAGCACAGCTCCCAAAGCAAAACCCGCCAAGGTTTCAAAAACCGTTACCGCTATGTGCAGATGCAGGTCATTGTCGGCAACATTAAAGAGTGTTTTTACTATTCGTGTGGGTTGACTCAAAATAAAGCTGTCTATCCAGCCGACCGCTGCCGCAAGCTCCCACAAAACAATAAACAGCAGCAAAAATCCAATACGGCAAAGTGTTATCAACCGCTTTTCGCGCTGCTGCTTTTTAAGGTATACTGCCCGTTCCGCCGATACCGTCGATTTATCCATAGGCCTTCAACTCTTTCCATATATAATCGAAATATTCCGTAAAGCCTGCTGTTGTTCGGCACGCTGTGGGAATTCGCTTGTCGGTACCGAAATCCACATTAATTATCTCTTTTATGCTTGCAGGGCGCTGTGACAGCAGCATTATTCTGTCCCCCATGGATATTGCTTCTGAAATATCATGCGTTACCATTAGCGTGGTTTTGTTTTCGTTTTTTAATATGCTGTAAACATCGTCAGTTACTTCAAGGCGGGTTTGAAAATCCAATGCCGAAAAAGCTTCGTCCAACAGCAGAATATCGGGGTCTACGGCAAGTGTGCGTATAAGTGCCACCCTTTGGCGCATACCTCCCGAAAGCTGCGATGGGTATTTTTGCTCAAATCCCGCAAGGCCGTAATTTTCCAAAAGTTTTTTTGCTCGTTCTTTGTTTTGCGGTGTAAGTTTGTTTTGTATTTCCAATCCAAGCAGAACATTTTGCCATATTGTACGCCATTCAAGAAGATTATCGTTTTGCAGCATGTAGCCTATGTGTTGGGATATTCCCGTAACCTTTTCACCGCACACCTCAACACTGCCTTTGTTGGGCGTTATTAAACCTGCTATAACCGAAAGCAAAGTAGACTTACCGCATCCGCTTGGACCTACTATGCTGACAAATTCGCCCTTTTCAACCGAAAAAACAATGTTATGCAGGGCTGTTATTTCACCGTTTTCTGCCTGATATTTAACCTCAATATTTTGTGCATTTAGTATCTTCAAAAGTCATAACACCTCCGACGGCAAGCAGCAAATGCCCTACCCTGTGTGTATTCTATGCGCAAGGTGTTTTTTTAGTGAAAGTCAGTAAGTTTACCGCACCGCCAGAGGCTTCCCCTTGATGGGCAGTACTTCCGCATTTGCCAAGGGCTTCTCCCACGGGAGACGCGATGTCCCAAGAACACAAGCGAAGCGAAGTGTGATTGGCTGACAGAGCTAATGCATGCGAGCGAAGCGAGTCGTAGAAGCTGTCAGCGTCAGCTGACTGATGAGGGGTAACAGCAGAGATTTACCGTTATATCTAAGCTAAGATAAACAATGAAACTTCATGCAACCCCTCAACCACCGCAAGCGGTCCCCCTTCTCCCTATGGGAGAATGCTTTGGCAAAACAATAAGCTTGCCGCACTAACAAAGCCTTTTAGGGCATAAAAAAAAACTCCGCCGAAGCGGAGTTTTTTTATTAATTAATGAATAACCGTTTAAGCTGTGTAAAACTAACCTAAAGATTAGCCGAGCAGCTGGAGAACGGACTGTGGCTGCTGGTTAGCCTGAGCAAGCATAGCCTGAGCTGCCTGAGTCAGAACGTTCATCTTGGTGTAGTTCATCATTTCTTTAGCCATGTCTGTATCACGGATACGGCTGTTTGCAGCGTTCATGTTTTCAGAAGCTACATCCAAGTTGTTGATGGTGTATTCCAGACGGTTCTGCAGAGCACCCATGTTTGCACGGTTTGTGGATACTTTGTTGATAGCGTCTTTAATTGTGTTGATTGCAGCACTTGCGTTGTCAGCGTTGGAGATGTCCAGACCGGACAGACCAAGAGCTTCGGAACGCAGGTCGTCTACGTTAACAGTCATTACATTGAAGCTGTCGGAAGTATCACCAATCTGGAGCTGGAGACCGCCAACTTCTTTTTCTTCAGGAATAACAGCATCGTCCATGAATGTAATGGTGTTTGTGCCGTTGTCGAAGGTCATTTCAACGCCGTCGTTGCGCAGTGCGGAAGCAAGAGCTTTCATTGTTTCTTCTTCATCAGCACCTTTAACGATAGCAATGTTGCCTTCTTTAGCAGCTGTGTTTGCGTTCTGAACGAATTCGTAGGTTTTACCGTTAACGGTAAGGGTGTCGCCTTCTTCCAGAGCAGCATAGTCGAGGGACAATACTTTGCCTGCATCTTTAGGTTCTTTTGTTGCCAATGCGGAAACAGTTGTTGTGCCGTTAGCTTCGTCATCAGTGGAAGCACCTGCAAGAACTCTGCCTGCTTCGCTGCCTGCGTCTTTAGCTTTGAATACGATATCGGAACCTGTTGCAGATGCTTCAATGTCGAACAGTTCAGAAAGCTCTGTGTTTTTCTTCAGCTCGCTGATAATGTTATTGCGGTTTGTTGCAGCAGTGGCATTGGAATCATATTCCACTTTCAGCTCTTTCTGTGTACCTTCTTTGTCCATGTATTTCAGTGTGAAGGTGTGTTTTTCGCTAGCTGTACCTGCACCGATTGACATGGTGTATTCGCCTTTTGTTGCAGCCTGTGCATCAACAAGGAATGCTTCGTCCATTTCGGTAATCTGAACGCTGTTCTGAGCAACGGAAATTTCGGAAAGGTCAGCAATTTTAATTGCATTATTGGCTGCATCAGCTGTCGCACTGGAAACACCGTTTTCTTTCATTGCAGCAACAAGATTTGCAGCGGTTGCATCTTCGTCAGCACCAAGAACAACAGCAATGTTGCCTTCGCCTTTAACAGCGTCGCCTGCTTTTGCAACAAATTCGTAAGTTTTGTCACCAATTGTGATGGTGTCTTCTTTTTCTGGATTAGCAGCAAAAGTAACTGTAGCGGATGGGTCAGCACCAGCAACAGAGTTAGTAGTATCCTTAGCGTGTGTCGAAGCAGTATAGTTTGCAGGAACGGAAGATGCAATGGAGAAGCTTGTAACCTTAGGACCGTTTGCACCAACTACATTGGATGTAATATTGATTTTACCATCAGCACCAGCAGCAGTATCTGCAGCTGTGAAAAGTTTGGAGAAATCTTCGTTAGCATTCAAGCCAGCAACAATAGCTGTACCAGTAGCAGCAGCAGCAGTTGCCGCACCAATTGCAACCTTAACATCCATAGATTTAGCGTTACCGTCTGCATCGGTGTAGTTAACAGTAACAGTAAGGTCTGTTGCACCATTAGTTACAGCACCAACTGCAGTAGCTGTCTTAAATGTGTCTTTAACACCGTCGTTCAATACATAAGTAATATCTTCTGTGGAGCTGTTAATCATAACCTGTTTGCCTGCGCCTTCAACAACTGCAGTGTCAGCAACTGTTTCGGTAGCAAGGCTGCCGTCCAGCAGGTTGATGCCGTTGAAGTTTGTGGAATTACCGATACGGTCAATTTCTTCGAGCAGGGAGTCAACTTCTGCCTGAAGAGCTTCACGGTCAACTTCGTTCTGAAGTGTGCCGTTTGCGGATTTTGTAGCCAGTTCAACCATACGGTTGAGCATGTTGTGAACTTCTGTCAGAGCGCCTTCTGCAGTCTGAATAAGGGAGATACCGTCCTGGGAGTTTGCGGAAGCTGTTTCCAGACCTTTAATCTGAGCTTTCATTTTTTCGGAAATTGCCAGACCGGAAGCATCGTCACCAGCGCGGTTGATTCTGAAACCGGAAGACAGTTTTTCCAAGGATTTGGAAACGAGACCATTGTTGATACCAAGGGAACGGTTTGCGTTCATCGCCATGATATTAGTTCTTACTACACTACCTGCCATAATTTTTTCCTCCTTGCAGCCATTCCCCGAAAACAGCGTCCTATAATCTGATTTCATTGGGGGTTCGTGGCTGTTAATTTAAATAAAATATTTTATTTACTCCCATTTCAGTATTAGGTATTACCGTAAAGGACTTTCCTTGTATAAGGAACGAAAGCTACCGTTTAGGCTTATATGCCTTCTCCTTGAGGAGAAGGTGCCGAGCGTTAGCGAAGCGGATGAGGTGTTAAACAAAATTGTTGTTCTGTTTTAACTTTGATATTGCAATAAATCCTTTGCTATACCGCCTCATCAGTCGCTTTCAGCGACAGCTTCTCCTCAAGGAGAAGCCTTTGTGGTTCTCACCTAAAATAAATGGGATTTTTTTATTTTCAACTCCCACCGCACGCTTAGCGCGCTTTAAGCGTTTGGCGAAAGCTAAAAAACTTAATAGGTTTCGGCAGAAAATTTTCTTGCCTGTTTGTTTTGGCGTTTAATTTCCACCTGTTTGAGCCTTTCCACCTTTGCGGCGTATTCGGCTGCCTTGTCGCAAAGTTCGCCACGCTGGATTTTTACTTCCTTTGGGGCATCAATTGCGATTTTGAATTTGTCCCCCGTTTTATTGCTTTCAAAAACGGTAATTACAATGTTGTCGTTAATAACAATGGTGTCGCCAAGGTTCCTTCCAAGCACCAACATTTTTACTGACCTCCTATCAGATTTAAAAACGCGTTAAAAAGTGTACTTTTTAACGCGTTTGTCTCATTTGAGAATTTGTGACATTTGCACCAATAAACACAAGCGATTTGCATCCACCATTTGTGTTGTTTGACAAAGTTTTTTAGGGGTACTTTAGAAAAAAAGCCCCTGACCGATTAATAAAGTAGACGAGCAAAAAGTACACTTTTTTGCTCGTCTGTCTCATTTAGTACAAAAATTCAAGAAATACAGCGTTTTTTGTACCAAACGATACAAAAACGCAGAAATTTCGACGCAAAAACCGTCTCAAATAAGACAAACAAATTAAAAGTCGGCAGGGACTTTTTAACGCATTTGTCCCAAATGGCACAAAAATTATAGGAAATATCGCTATATTTCTGTCTCAAATAAGACAAATACACAAAAAAATCCGTGGAGTTTTTAAAAACTCCACGGATTTTGATGTTTTTTATTGAAAAGGCAGGTTTTTGGGGTTTCCCCTCATCCGAGCGGCTTCGCCGCACACCTTCCCCCCACAAGGGGAAGGCTTTGGCAAAATGGCAAATTTACCGCACCGCCAGTGGCTTCCCCCTCGGGGGAAGCTGGCAAACCGCAAGGTTTGACTGATGAGGGGCAACAGCAGAGCTTTACTGTTCTATCCAAGCCAAGATAACCAATAAAACTTCATGTAATCCTACTTTTTTCACCATTCACTCCAATCCCTTTCCGCTTATGCCGCGGGGCACATACTTTTTTCCATAGCAAAAAAAGTATGCAAAAATGCATTTGCCGCCGCCACTAAAGCTCGGACGCTGTGCTGTACGCTTTATCAAGTTGCCCTGACGTGATGACCCAAGAACACGAGTGATAGCGAAGTGTGATTGGCTGACAGAGCTAATGCAAGCGAGCAAAGCGAGTCGTACTGGCAGACGGCTTCAGAGCTGCCCATTCCAAGTTTTAGGCCCTGAAGCCGTCTGTGCCGCTTAAAGCGGCATACCCGTCGGGGCTTCCTGCCCAATCAGTGCCATTCACCGCTTGTCCTCCCCGCGCCGTGTCGACGGCGTTCCCTCGACGGTAGTTAGTGCTGATTTTACCACACCGCATAGCCTTCTCCTTGAGGGACGCGATGTCCCAAGAACACGAGCAGGGCGAAGTGTGATTGGCTGACAGAGCTAATGCATGCGAGCGTTAGCGAGTCGCAATAAGGTGCTGAACAACAGTGAAGCGGATGAGGTGTTGTACGGAATTTCATCGTATAACTTGGCTTAGATAAGGCAATAAGTCTGTGCCAAAACACCTCATCAGTCGCTTTCAGCGACTGCTTCTCCTCAAGGAGAAGCCACTGGAAGGACGGCAAAATAAGCAGTGACTACCACTGTGGGATTGTCTTGTACAATCTCTCTGTAATAAACAAACGGCTTTCCATTGAAATGGAAAGCCGTTTGTTTTGTTTACTGCTTAAATCACTGTTTATAACGCACTATTCACAATCATGCTTTTGCAAAAAGCGTTTAAGATATTTCCCCGTGTACGAGCGTTCGCACTCCATAACCTGTTCGGGTGTACCGCAGGCAACCACTTCACCGCCTTTGTCACCGCCCTCAGGGCCAAGGTCGATTATATAATCGGCAGTCTTTATTACATCAAGATTATGCTCGATAAGCACAACTGTGTTTCCTGTGTCAACCAACGCTTGCAGTACATCAATCAAGCGGTGTACATCCGCTGTGTGTAAACCTGTTGTTGGTTCGTCCAAAATATAAATGGTTTTGCCTGTTGGCTTTTTGGAAAGCTCGGTCGCCAGTTTTACACGCTGTGCTTCACCGCCCGAAAGGGTAGTAGCCGCTTGTCCAAGTTTAATGTACCCAAGGCCTACCTCGTCCAAAGTTTGCAGTCTGCGTTTTATTTTGGGGTGGTTTTCAAAAAAGCGAACACTGTCCTCAACTGTCATGTCGAGTATATCGTAAATTGACTTGTCTTTATATTTAACCTCGAGTGTTTCACGGTTGTACTTTTTGCCTTTGCACACTTCACACGGAACATAAATGTTTGGCAGGAAGTGCATTTCTATCTGCAAAACTCCGTCACCCTCGCAGGCTTCACAACGACCGCCTTTTACATTAAACGAAAATCTTCCCGGCCCATATCCACGCATTTTGGCTTCGGGTGTTAATGCAAAAACCGAACGAATATCGGTAAACACACCTGTGTATGTTGCAGGGTTGGAACGCGGGGTTCGTCCTATTGGGGTTTGGTCGATGTCAATAACCTTGTCAAGGTGTTCCATTCCCAATATTTCCCCATGCTTACCCCACTTGTTTCGCGAGCCGTTAAGCTCACTTGCCAAGCGTTTGTAAAGTATTTCATTAATAAGTGTGGATTTACCCGAACCGCTGACCCCCGTAACAACGGTAAAAGTACCTAACGGTATTTTTACATCAATGCCTTTGAGGTTGTTGTGCTCCGCACCCTTAATTTCAATAAACTTGCCGCTGCCGCTTCGTCTTTGCTTTGGCACAGGTATGCATTTTCTTCCACTGAGGTAATCCCCTGTGTGCGAGCCTACACATTTTTTAATATCCTCAACAGTACCCGCACACACTATCTCACCACCGTGAACACCCGCACCGGGGCCAATATCGACAATGTGGTCGGCAGCGTACATGGTGTCCTCGTCATGCTCGACAACAATCAGGGTATTACCCAAATCACGCAGACGTTTTAGTGCCGCTATCAGCTTGTCGTTATCGCGCTGGTGCAGTCCTATGCTTGGTTCATCCAGAATGTACAGCACTCCCATGAGTGACGAGCCAATCTGTGTAGCCAAGCGTATGCGCTGACTTTCACCACCACTCAATGTAGCAGCAGACCGCGACAAGGTAAGGTATTCCAAACCCACATTAGCAAGAAAGCTGAGTCGTTCTTTAATTTCTTTTAAAACCATGTCGGCTATCATATGCTCACGCTCTGTCAGCTGCAAACCGTTTATGAATTCCAATATTCCGCTTACCGACATATCACAAAGACAGCTTATGTTCACTCCGCCAACAGTAACCGCCAAACTTTCCGCTTTAAGTCGTCTGCCGTGACAATCGGGACATTCCACGCTGCTCATCCAGCCGGCAAGTTCTTCACGCATCCACTGGCTGTTTGTTTCGCGGAACCTGCGCTCCATGTTATTGGCTATACCCTCAAAATCCGCCTGATATGTCCCCTGCATCGAGCCTGTTTCCCTTTGCATTGTAAACTTTTCACCATTAGAACCGTACAGTAGTATATCTACTATTTTTTGCGGAAGGTCTTTTATTGGTGTATCAAGCGAAAAACCGTAATGTTTAGCCAATCCTTCGTAATACATCTGTGCAATTCCGCCCTCGGCGTAGTACCAACCGCTTGCCTTTACTGCACCTTGTCTTATTGAAAGATTTTTGTTGGGAAGTATAAGCTCGGGGTCAATTTTAAGGAATGTTCCCAAACCCGTACATTTTTCACACGCACCAAACGGATTGTTGAAAGAAAACATCCTTGGCGAAAGCTCCTCCACGCTTACATCGTGGTCGGGACAGGAAAAACTTTGGGAGAAAAGCATCTCCTCGCCCCCGATAACATCAACAACAGCAAGGTTGCCCGTAAGTGATATAGCGGTTTCCAAGCTGTCGGCAAGGCGCGAGCGTATTTCTTCCTTTACGCTTAATCGGTCAACAACTATTTCAATGGTATGCTTTTTGTTCTTTTCAAGCTTTATCTCCTCGGAAAGCTCGTACATACTGCCGTCAATTCTAACACGCACAAACCCCGACCGTCTTGCCGAGTCCAACTCCTTGGCATACTGCCCCTTTTTGCCCCTTACAATTGGTGCAAGTACTTGTATTTTTGTTTTTTCGGGCAGCTCCAGCACCTTGTCTACCATTTGGTCAACCGTTTGCTGGCTTATTTCCCTGCCGCACACTGGGCAGTGCGGTATGCCTATTCTTGCATAAAGCAAACGCAGGTAGTCGTATATTTCGGTAACTGTTCCAACTGTGGAGCGTGGGTTTTTATTGGTGGTTTTTTGGTCGATGGATATTGCGGGTGAAAGTCCTTCAATTGACTCTACATCGGGTTTTTCCATCTGCCCCAAAAATTGCCTTGCGTACGATGAAAGGCTTTCCATATACCTGCGCTGTCCATCGGCATATATTGTATCAAACGCAAGCGATGATTTTCCCGAACCGCTAAGTCCCGTAAACACCACAAGCTTGTCACGCGGTATTTCAAGGTCAACGCTTTTAAGGTTGTGCTCCTTTGCTCCTTTTATGATTATTTTATCTATTGCCACTTTTGTGACCTCCGTTTAAATATTGTTTAAAGCATGGCTTTAAGACTGCTTATTTTATCTCTCAAATAAGCTGCATGTTCAAATTCAAGTATTTTTGCGGCATTTTTCATTTCCACCGTCAGCTTGGCGATTTCGGCTTCAATTTCCTTTCTGCCCATTGTAGTCTTTTTAGCAGAACGGCCTTTCTTTTCTATCTTTTCACGAGTGGAAATTTCCAATACATCACGAACACCCTTTTTAACCGTAACGGGAACTATGCCGTGCTTTTCATTGTAGGCAAGCTGTATTTCCCGTCGGCGGTATGTTTCGCTTATTGCCCTTTCCATTGAGCCTGTTACCTCATCGGCATACATTATTACTCTGCCGTTGGCATTTCTTGCGGCTCGGCCTATTGTCTGCACAAGTGATGTTTCACTGCGCAAAAAGCCTTCCTTGTCGGCATCCAGTATTGCTATAAGCGACACTTCGGGAATGTCCAGACCCTCACGAAGCAGATTTATTCCCACCAGCACATCAAACTCGCCAAGGCGAAGGTCACGAATTATTTCCATTCTTTCAATAGTGTCGATGTCGTGGTGCATATACCGAATTTTTATTCCAATCTCCTCGAAATAATCGGTCAGGTCTTCCGCCATCTTTTTGGTCAGAGTGGTTATAAGCACCCTTTCACCCTTTTGCACAGTGGCATTTATTTCACCAAGCAAGTCATCTATCTGTCCTGTTACAGGTCTTACCGATATTTCGGGGTCAACAAGCCCTGTGGGGCGAATTATCTGCTCCGCAGTTTGACGGCTGTTTTCCTTTTCAAACTGCCCGGGAGTTGCACTTACAAAAACCACCTGATTTAGCTTTTTGTAAAACTCGTCAAAATTAAGCGGACGGTTGTCAAAAGCACTCGGCAGACGGAACCCGTAATCTATAAGGTTTTTCTTGCGGGCATGGTCGCCGCCAAACATCCCCCTTACCTGCGGAATGGTTACATGGGATTCATCTATAAACAGCACAAAGTCATCGGGAAAATAATCCAGTAAGGTGTGCGGTACACTGCCCGGTTCACGACGCGAAAGCACTCGGGAGTAGTTTTCAATCCCTTTGCAAACACCTATTTCCTGTATCATTTCAATATCGTAGTTGGTTCGCTCCCGTATGCGCTGCGCTTCTATAAGGCGGTCGTTGTCCTTAAAAAACTGTACCCTTTCGTCACATTCGCGGCGTATTTCCTCGATAGCCTCGTGCAGCTGTTCACGCGGCACAATGTAGTGCGATGCAGGGTAAATTGCCACATGGCTTACAACAGCCTTTACCTCACCCGTAAGTGTGTTAATTTCGGTAATTCTGTCCACCTCGTCACCGAAAAACTCAACTCTTATTGCAGTGTCACCCGAATACGCAGGGAATATTTCCACAACATCGCCTCTTACACGAAACTTATTTCGAATAAAGTTCATGTCGTTGCGTTCGTATTGCAGTTCAACAAGCTTGTGTATAAGCTCATCACGGCTTTTTTCCATTCCCTGTCTTAGGGATATAACCATTTTACGATAATCAATCGGGTTGCCCAAGCTGTAAATACAGGAAACACTGGATACTATTATTACATCTCGTCGTTCAGAAAGCGCTGCAGTAGCAGAGTGCCTGAGTCGTTCTATCTCATCGTTTATGGCGCTGTCCTTTTCGATGTAGGTATCGGTATTGGCAATATATGCTTCCGGCTGGTAGTAATCATAGTAAGACACAAAATATTCAACGGCATTGTTTGGGAAAAACTCTTTAAATTCACTGCAAAGCTGTGCGGCAAGAGTTTTGTTGTGAGCAAGCACCAAAGTTGGCTTGTTTACTTTTGCAATAATATTAGCCATTGTAAAGGTTTTTCCCGAACCTGTAACCCCAAGAAGGGTTTGCTCTTTAAAGCCTTGTTTTAATCCTTCTGCCAAGGCATGGATTGCCTGCGGCTGGTCACCTGTAGGCTTATAATCCGAAACCAATTCAAAACTGTCCGCCACAAAAACACCGCCTTTTTTATATAAAGAAATCATATTATTTTAATTTTGCCCCAACATCATTATAACATGAACATTAATCGGAATACACCATCATTTTGAACAAATGTTCAACCTCAAATTCACCTTGTTTTACACATACAAAAGCACAGCCGCCATGCCTTTGTTCAAAGCATACCCGACTGTGCCAGTGATACATAATCATTTGCGGCAACAATTATGTGGTCTTTAAGTTCTACGCCAATTGCTTTTAAATGTTTCGCTATTTCGTGCGTTGCAGCCAAATCAGCCTCCGACGGAATTGCAAAGCCTTTTGGATGATTATGTGCAATAACTACCGCTGTGGCTTGACACCTGATTGCCGCTTCAACAATGGTACGAAGTGTAACGCTTGAAGCATTAACCGTACCGCCCGAGGATATTGCACCCTCATAAAGCAGATGTCCGCGGTTATCCAAACATAATAGATAAACCCCCTCCACCGTCATTCCCACAAATTTGGGCAGCAGGTAATCACCTATCTTGTCTGCACTGTCAAGCAGCTTGTTTGATTTATTTAAGCCCTCCAGATACAAGCGGCTAAGCTGCGGTATAAGCTTTATTAGCGTGGCAGCATTTTCACCTACACCCTCAACCTTTTGCAGTTCCTCGATTGGTGCATCCATAACGGCAGAAATACTTCCGAAGCGTTTTATTAAACGATGTGCAATTACATTTGTGTCCTTTCGGGGAATAGCGTAAAACAGCAACAGCTCAAGCACATTATGCGGTTCAAAAGAATCAAGTCCATGCTTCAAAAATCGTTTTTTCATCTTTTCACGATGTCCTGCGTGAAGATTTTCAGCCAATGCCGTGCCTCCCCTCAAAGTGATTTTTCATTATTGTATCACGAAGTCTACACGCTTGACAACGCACCCTTTCCCGCTGTCGCATTATCGTTCGAAATCTGCTATAATAAAAAATATACAACATCCAACAAAGGTGTGATAGTTTTGAAAAGCTTTATTATAAATGAAAATGATGCAGGACAGCGTGTTGACCGTTTTATTGAAAAATCGGTTCCGCTTCTGCCAAAAGGTCTTATGCAAAAATACATTCGTCTTAAACGCATAAAACGCAACGGCAAACGAACAGCACCTGCCGACCGTCTGATGGCGGGCGATGAGCTTCAGCTTTATATTAACGACGAATTTTTTTCGGATACCAAAAGCCAAAAGCTGGACTTTTTGCAGGCAGAAAAGCTTACGGGCATTATTTACGAGGACGAAAACATTATCCTTGTAAACAAGCCTGCAGGTTTGATTGTTCATGAAAACGACAAGATAAAGGGCGACACCTTAATCGACCGTATTCTGCGCTACCTATACGAAAAAAAAGAATACGACCCTGCGCGTGAAAACAGCTTTACACCCGCATTGTGCAACCGTATTGACCAATACACACAAGGACTTATAATAGCTGCTAAAAATGCCGCTGCGCTTCGCATTTTAAACCAAAAGCTTAAAGACAGGGAAATTAAAAAGTTTTACCTCTGCCTTGTTCACGGCAAACCACGCAGCAGCCGTGAAACTCTGCACGGCTGGCTTACCAAAGACGGCGCATCAAATACCGTTGAAGTTTCAACTAAACCGATTAACGGCGCAAAAGAAATAACCACAGCATACAAAGTCATTAAAAGTGGGCAAAAATACTCCCTGTTGGAAATAGACCTTCTTACAGGCCGTTCGCACCAAATCAGGGCACACCTTTCGTCCATTGGCTGCCCAATATGCGGTGACAGCAAATACGGTGCTGACAGCATTGGAAAACTGCCGGGAATGTATCATCAGGCACTGTGTGCTTACAAATTGGAATTTGCTTTTACCGAAGATGCAGGTCCGCTTAACTATCTTAACGGCAAGGTATTTGAATTAAACGATATTCCGTTTGTGAATTTGGTAAAATAAAAGGAGGAACCAACATGACACCCATGATAATTGGTATAGCAGGCGGTACAGGAAGCGGAAAAACCACCTTGACCAACCGTCTTAAAGAATATTTTGGCGATAACATTACCCTTATTTATCACGATAACTACTACAAAGCGCACGACAATTTAACCTATGACGAACGCTGTCTGCTTAATTACGACCATCCCGAAGCTTTCGACACCAAGCTCATGGTTCAGCACCTTAATCAGCTTCGTCAAGGAATTTCGGTTGAATGTCCGGTTTACGATTTTACCATCCACAACCGCTCCGATAAAACCGAGCTTATAACCCCTTCACCTGTAATTCTTGTTGAAGGCATACTGCTTTTTGAAAGCGAAACCCTGCGAAACATGCTCGACATTAAAATTTTTGTGGACACCGATGCCGATGTGCGTATTCTTCGCCGCATACTCCGTGATGTAAAACAGCGCGGACGCAGCTTGGAGTCGGTAGTGCAGCAATATCTTACCACCGTAAAGCCAATGCACGACCGCTTTGTTGAGCCAAGCAAGCGCTTTGCCGACATCATAATACCCGAGGGCGGACAAAATTCAGTTGCATTGGAAATGTTGGTACAGCGTGTAACCGCACACATTGTGGAGCAGCCTGTTGAGGAATAGTTGTATTTAAATTCGTCATTTTACTTAATTTATGCGCAAAACACAACAATTTCCTACAAATTAACCGATAATTGATGTTGCATTCCCCTTTGAAAAAAGGTAAAATAAAATGTACACCTTTTTCTATTTAAATCAGGAGGAGACTTTAAAGTGCTCGGTTACTATAATTATACGGTTGTTCTTACTTATCTTGGTATGTTAAGTGCCTTTGCCGGCATTACATATGTTATGAACGGAAACATTCACACCGCATTGATTTGTCTTATGTTTGCGGGGCTGTTCGACATGTTCGACGGCAAGGTTGCTTCCACAAAAAAATCACGAACTGACAGAGAAAAGAAGTTCGGAATTCAAATTGACTCGCTCAGCGACCTTATCAGCTTTGGTGCACTTCCTGCAATCATGCTTTACGCACTTTGCGAAGGTCGTACCGCAGGTACATGTGTTGCAGGGCTTTATCTGCTGTGTGCACTTATTCGTCTCGCATTTTTCAATGTTGACGAAGAAGAACGCCAAAGCAAAACTCAAGAAGCCAGAAAATTCTACCTTGGCTTGCCGGTTACAACATCAGCGCTTATTCTGCCAACCTTCATGCAGATAGGTACACGCTTTGCACTGCCGCTTGATGTTGTTGCAACAATAACTCTGCTGGCCATGTCGATTGCTTTTGTAACACCTTTCCAGCTTAAAAAGCCTGGTAATGCAGGAAAAGCAGTAATGACCGTTTTTGGAATTACACTGCTTTGCGTTATGTTCATGGGTGGCAACTAATGAGTAAGGATAATTTTGCTGTTCGCTTTTTGTACGGCACAAAGCTTGGACACGGCATGCTTCGTCTTGTTATGAATTCTCATGTAGACAGAGCTATCGTAAAGTTCCTTTGGTCCGGACTTTCCAAACCGCTTATTGGTTTTTACATTAAAAATTACAACATAGATATGTCTGAATTTAAAGGTCAGACATATCGTTCATTCCGTGAATTTTTTATTCGCAAGCGTGATAATGTTCAGTTTGACAAAAATCCTTTTCACCTTATCAGTCCTTGCGACAGTCTGCTGAGTGTTTTCCCTATTACCGATGACAGCAGCTTCCTCATTAAAGGCAAAAACTACAAACTCAGTGATTTGCTTCAGGACGATAACCTTGCAAAAAAATTCCATGGCGGTGACTGCCTTATATTCCGTCTTTGTTCAAACGATTATCACCGTTACTGCTACATAGACAACTGCTACCACGGCAAAAACCACTATATAGAAGGCGAGCTTCATACAGTTCAGCCAACTGCATTTGATGTATTCCCTGTTTATACATTAAACCGCCGTATGTGGACATTGCTTGAAACCGAACATTTCGGTCCTGTAATCCATACTGCTGTTGGTGCGTTTGTTGTTGGCGGTATAGTAAATGTTAACGAACAAAAACGAGTTGCAAAAGCAGACGAAATGGGATATTTTGAGCTTGCAGGTTCTACCATTGTAATGCTGTTCCAAAAAGACCGCATTTCCATTCTGCCTGAGCTTGCAGCAAAACTTACCAACGGTAAGGAAGTTAAAGTTACACAAGGCATGCACATTGCAAACAAAAAATAATACACAAAAAGGTCTTGATGATTTTCATCAAGACCTTTTTGTATATCTTATTTACTTGATAAAACATTCTTTAATTTTATCAAACCATGTGTGCTGTCCGGAGGTCCGGCGGCTTCTGGTGTGATGCTTCTTTAAAAGTTTTCTTTTTTCTGCGTAACCATCACCACTGCCGTTTTCCCTTCAGCCGTTTTCTTCGCGTGTGTGGTGAGGTTTTTTTCCATTTGCAGCAGTTTGCTTGCAGTGTTCAAAAGCGTCGTCAACCTTATCAAGCATATCAACAGCAACTCTTATAGTTCCCATAAAGCGTTCCCTAAATTCATCATACGAGCTTTGTAGGTCGTTTACTGTTTCAAAGGTTGATTTTACTGCGTCATTGGCTTCATTAATAATTTTTTGTGCTTCTGCCTTAGCTTCGTCTACATATCGCTGTGCTTCAAATTTTATTTGCTCAGCTTCCTTTTGTGCTTCGCTTAAAAGTGCATCTGCTTTTTTTTGCGCATCAAGCATTACTGCCCCCAGCTGCATGGCACTTTCATCGTATTTTTTGCTTTTCTGCAAAAGCTGTTCGTTTTCTTTTTTAAGGTTGCTCGCCAACTCGCTTCTAACAGAAAGCTCTTTACTCAATTTTTCTGCCTGTTCTTGGTGTTTTTTAGCTTCCAGCAAAACGCGGCTGAAGTCACAGCTCAAACGCTCGGAACGCTGTTTTTCCTTTAAGCTTTCGCTTTCCGCTTTAGCCAGTCTTTCCTGAAGCTCTTTTGTAAGAGCTATAAGTTCATCGGTTCGCTGTGTACTTTCCCACAACTCCTGAGTAAGCTCCTTTTCCTTTGCCTCAGCCTTATCTGTCAAGTTTTTTATGTATGTCAGCACCGATTGACGCTCAAATCCGCCAACTACAGCCGTCTTAAAAATACCCTTTTCTTCCACCCGAATTTCTCCTTCCGCACTTTCAAACAAGGCTTACCCTGCCGAAATCTGTACTGATATTAAACATTATAACATCGACGACAGGAAAAGACAAATCCTGCCGTCGGCATCGTTTATTTTACCTTGTTTTCCAATAAAGCTATACGGTCTGCAACATCTTTAAAAATTGGCGAGGCCACATTGCCTCCGTATTTCCCGCCTTCAACAAATATTACTATTGCATATTTGGGTATGTCGGCAGGGTAAAAACCTGCAAACCATGCTTCAATTTTTTCTTCTCCGTTTTCATTATATTGCCCCGTTTGTGCCGATGCGGTTTTTCCTCCTGCACCTCCATTATTTGGTTTTCCTTTTTGTCCGCTGCCGTTTTCAACAACATTTATCATGTAATTTTTCAAAAGGTCGGCATGGGCAGTTTCTATAATGCGGTTGTGTGCAAATGTGACCTCATCAGTTATGTCTAAACCGTTATCACTCCACCCCCTTACCAGACGGGGTGTAACATCATATCCGCCATTTGCAATACAGCTTACCATCTGTGCTATCTGCAAAGGAGTGGCTGTAAGCACCCCTTGTCCAAATGAAAAATTGGCACGGTTTGCTGCATTTTCAAGTTCATTGACTGTATACAAGCTACCGCTTTCCGCAGTTATTCCGTCCGCCAAGCTGCACGAACGCCCAAATCCCAAGCCATTCACAACTGCAAGCAGGTTTTCGGGCTCAATTTCCCGACAAAGACGAATAAAATACGGGTTGCATGACTGCTCGATTGCTGTTTTCATGTTAACCCAACCATGACCATCTTTGTTATGACAAGAAAACTTTATACCGTCAACCTCAATTTCTCCCTGACAGCAATATGAAAAGCTTGGTGATACCCCTTGCTTCAATGCGGCTGCGGCAACAGCCAATTTAAATGTAGAACCTACATTATATGCCCCAAGCACCCTGTTAAAAAGCGGTTCACCCTCTGCCGAAAGTGCTTTTTCCAAATCGTACGGTGAAAAGCTTGGCTTGCTTACAGCAGCAAGTATATCACCGCTTTTTACATCCATAACAACAGCCGCACCTTCTTTTATGTTCTCCGCTGCTGCCTGTACCGCCAATTGAATATTTTTATCCAGAGTAAGCACAACCCCCGCCTTGGGCGGAATACTGTCCCCTTTTATTTCGGCTGTTTCACCCGGCATAGGTCTTTTAAATACATCCACTGCGTAAGTTGCACTTACCGTTTCCCCCACCTGTGAAAGCTCCTTTTCAAAAGCCTTTTCAATTCCTCGTATACCTTCACCGCTCCATCCGTCAAGATACCCTACAAGATGGACAGCAGGCTGCTGCTCATCGTAACGACTGCTTACCTTAAATACATCTATTCCTCTTGAATATATGTTTCCTCGGCGCAGCTTCATTAAAAAAGGCGTTCCATATCGCATCTGCTCAAATGCGGCTGTGCGTTCTTCACCTTTTACATTTTGGGCTATGGCGTTCATTGCTTCCTTACATGGCATTACCGCCGCCACATACTCAAAACTGCTGTTGGTTAGTGGTATGAAATTCCTGTCATATATCTGACCGCGTGTAGTTGTTATGTTTAGTGTGTAACTGCTCTGTCTGTTTGCAACTTGTGTAAGATAATCACTTGCTGTTATCGTGTATATCCTAACCAAAATCAAAGTAAACATAAATATCGTAAATGCATAAAGTGCTGCTGTTCTTTTAGCCAAAATAAACGCCCCCTGTCATACCCAAAGTATGAACAGGGAGCTTTAATATTATACCTTTTATTTTGTTCCTATATCCTTACGGAAGTGTGCGTTTTCAAAGCTTATCTTACCTACTGCATCGTAAGCTTTGCGCAAAGCGTCTGCTTTGTCGCTGCCAACAGCAGTAACGCCCATAACGCGTCCGCCGTTTGTAAGGTAGGAACCATCTTCCTTTTTAGTGCCTGCGTGATATACAGTTACATCCGCAAGCTCAAGCTGACCGTTTTCATTCAAACCGGAAATTGGCAAACCTTTTGGGTATGAACCCGGGTATCCGCCGCTTGCCATGATAACGCAAGCAGCCCCGCCGTCATGCCATTCAATGTCCAGTTCATGCAGGCGTTCTTCGTAGATAGCCAGCATAATATCAACCAAGTCAGTTTTAAGCAGTGGAAGCACTACCTGTGTTTCAGGGTCACCAAAACGGCAGTTGTACTCGATAACTCTTGGGCCGTTTGGGGTTATCATCAAACCGAAATACAGGCAGCCCTTGAACGGACGGCCAAGTTTTTCCATAGCACGAATGGTTGGCAAGAAGATTTCGTCCATGCACTGTTTTGCTACTTCAGATGTATAGTAAGGGTTTGGTGCAATAGTACCCATACCACCGGTGTTTGGGCCTTTGTCGCCATCGTAAGCACGCTTGTGGTCCATGGATGAAACCATTGGTTTTACTGTTTTACCATCGGTAAAAGCAAGTACCGAAACTTCGGGGCCTGTCATGAATTCTTCGATAACCACCTTGTTGCCGCTTGCACCAAAGATTTTATCTTCCATAATCGAATTAATGCCGTCTTTTGCTTCCTGCATGGTTTCGGCAATAATAACACCTTTACCCAATGCAAGACCATCAGCTTTAATTACAACAGGGAATTTATTTTGTTTTTCAATGTAAGCTATTGCAGCTTCGGCATTGTCAATAACCTCATACGAAGCGGTTGGAATTCCAAAATCCTTCATAAGATTTTTGGAAAACACCTTGCTGCTTTCGATTACAGCCGCATTCTGACGAGGACCGAATGTCATTATACCTTTTTCGTTCATGCGGTCTACCATGCCCATTGCCAGTGGGTCATCCGGTGCAACAACAGCAAGGTCAATTTTTTCTTTAACTGCAAACTCTACCATTGCATCAATATCGGTAGCTTTTATGTTCACACATTCGGCATCGGCAGAAATACCACCGTTGCCCGGACAGCAGTAAATTTTTTCAACTTTGGAGCTTTTTTTGATTGCACGAACCAATGCATGTTCGCGTCCGCCGGAACCAACAACTAAAATTTTCAAAACAACTTCCTCCTTAACACAAAAGCATTATATACGAAACAGACAGGCGAAGAAAAGCTCCCGCCTGTCCGATTTTTATTTTGGCAAATTTATTAGTGATGGAACAAACGAATTCCTGTAAATGCCATTGCCATATTGTACTTATTGCAGGTCATGATAACATGGTCATCACGAATGGAGCCACCCGGCTGTGCAATGTAGCATACACCGCTGCGTTTTGCACGCTCGATATTATCACCAAATGGGAAGAATGCATCCGAACCAAGTGCAACACCTGTAAGTGTATCAAGCCATGCGCGTTTTTCTTCCCTTGTCAGTGGTTCAGGACAAGTTTCAAACATTTCCTGCCATGCACCGTCTGCCAAAACATCCATGTAATCGTCGGAGATGTAAACATCAATTGTGTTGTCACGATCTGGGCGACGGATATCCTTTTTGAAAGGAAGAGCCATTACCTTTGGATGCTGACGCAGGAACCAGTTGTCAGCTTTATTACCTGCAAGACGAGTGCAGTGAATACGAGACTGCTGACCTGCACCAATACCGATTGCCTGACCATCTTTAACATAGCACACAGAGTTGGACTGTGTATATTTTAATGTAATCAACGAGATAATCAGGTCAATTTTAGCTGCATCAGGAATATTTTTGTTTTCGGTAACCATGTTTGCAAACAGGGTATCATCAATTTTAAGTTCGTTTCTTCCCTGTTCAAAGGTAATACCGTAAACATCTTTATGCTCAATTGGAGCAGGTGTGTAGTTAGGGTCAATTTTAACTACATTGTAAGTACCTTTGCGTTTGGTTTTCAGGATTTCCAGAGCTTTTTCTGTGTAATCAGGAGCAATAACACCGTCGGAAACCTCTCTTGCCAAAAGTGTTGCAGTCTGCTCGTCACAAGTATCGGACAAAGCAACCCAGTCACCGTAGGATGACATGCGGTCTGCACCTCTTGCTTTTGCATACGCACATGCAATAGGAGAAAGCTCCAAATCATCAACAAAGTAAATCTTTTTGAGTGTATCGCTCAAAGGAGTTCCAACCGCAGCACCTGCCGGGCTAACATGTTTAAAGGAAGCTGCCGCAGGCAAACCTGTTGCCTGTTTAAGCTCTTTAACAAGCTGCCAGCTGTTGAATGCGTCCATAAAGTTAATGTAACCCGGACGGCCGTTCAGCACTTCGATTGGAAGCTCGCCCTGCTTCATAAAAAGCTTTGCAGGCTTCTGGTTTGGATTACAGCCATATTTCAGTTCAAGCTCTGTTGCCATATTTGCATTATCCTCCTAAAAATCCCAATATCCTTAAACTCAAGATGTCTTAATTATTTCTGATGTTTGTTTTTAATGCGGTTTGTAATAACACCGTTTTTCATGTTGATGTAACGAACAAACAAGGAAACTTTGTTTTCTTCGTTCAGGTTGTACCACAGAAGGTCGGTAAACTGGTCAATATCGCCTTTGATTGCGATTGGTTTTGGTTCACCCTCAAAGGATGGAATTGGAGAACCGTCTTCTCTGTAAGTGTGCAGGAAGTGACCCTGACCTGGAAGCGGATTGCTGTATTCATAGAAGAAGCGTCTTACAGAGTTTGGATTGCCTTCCGCACTTTTAAGGATGGACAGCTTATAATCAAAACCTGTAATAGCACCGGAAATACGAGGTGTGAAGTTTGGATAGTCAGGTTCGAATGTACGAGTGCGCAAAGCATCTTCGAATGTTCTGCCTTCTTCCATGAAGTCGTAAATTGTATCGGTCTGGTTACCGTTTGTTACGATAGTGGTATTGTCAAACACACGCACTGGGGAGTAAATAATGAGGGAAGGGTCCACCAGTTTGGATGGGTCAAACGCTTCGGTTTTAAGTCCGCTGCGATTTTCTACAAATACACGGTTACGGCTGTTTTCGCTGCGTCCCATAATAAAGTATGCTACAACCGCGCTGTCACCATCTTCGCTTCTGCCAAGAATGATACCACGCCCCGGATAAGAATTTCCCTGAAGTTCCTGTGCAATATTCAGCAATTCCATAGTCATTTACTCCTTTGCTATTTGAAAATTATTAAAACTATATTCAGGAGTATCCCACAGATTATATCCTGTACGGATTCCCATTTTTATTATCATATCAGATTTGGATATTTTTCACAAGGGCAAAGCAAGCATATCCAATAATTCTGTGCAAAAATCTTCCTATTTATTATTTTTCTTGGGAATATTTTTCGCAAAGCATTGCCAGCGATTTAGGCAGAATTATCCATTCAGCCTGCTCCATAACACGCTTTTGCAGTATTTCGGGAGTGTCACCTTCCAAAATGTCAACTGCTTTCTGCATTATTATCTGTCCGCCGTCGCACACTTCATTAACAAAATGAACTGTTGCACCGGTAACCTTTACGCCATATTCCAATGCTGCTTCATGAACCTTAAGACCATAAAATCCATCACCGCAGAAAGATGGTATAAGGCTTGGATGAACATTTATTATTCTGTTTGGGTATTTATCTGTAAAATCTTTGCTCAAGATACACATAAATCCTGCCAGAACAATGATGTCTATGTTATGTTTTTCAAGCGCTGCCAACAGCTTGGAGTCGAATTCGGCACGGTCGGCACATTCCTTGCGGTTTACCACCTCGGATGGAATACCGTGCTTTGCCGCACGCTCCAATGCATATGCTTTAGGTGACGAGCTGAGCACCAAGGCCAAGCGACCGAGTGGTATTTCGCCTCTTTCGCTTGCATCAATGATAGCCTGCAGGTTTGTTCCGCCTCCGGACACCAGCACAGCTATGTTCAGCATAATTCCACACCCTTTTCGCCTTCCTTAATTTCACCGATAACGGTAGCTTTTTCACCTGCTTCGGTAAGGATAGCAACTGCTTTTTCAGCATCTTCTTTTGCAACGATTACGCACATACCAACACCCATGTTGAATGTGTTGAACATATCTCTTTCAGGAATATTGCCCTGTTCCTGAATGAGTTTGAAAATAGGAAGAACATCAACCTTGCTCTTGTCGATAACAGCTTTTGTGTTTTCGTTAAGTGCTCTTGGAATGTTTTCGTAGAAACCGCCGCCTGTTACATGGGAAATAGCTTTAATGCTTACTTCTTCCATGAGTTTAAGGATAGGTTTAACATAAATTCTGGTTGGAGTGAGCAGTGCTTCGCCCAAAGAGCAACCCAGTTTTTCGTTATATGCGTTAAGGTCGGTGTTTTCTACATCGAATACTTTTCTAACCAGCGAGAAACCATTGGAATGAACACCGCTGGAAGCCAAACCGATAATAACATCCCCGGGACGAACATTTGCAGGGTCGATGATTTTGTCTCTGTCAACAACACCTACCGAAAATCCCGCAAGGTCGTATTCATCTTCAGGATAGAAGCCCGGCATTTCTGCGGTTTCACCGCCTACCAATGCACATCCGCCCTGAACACAGCCGTCTGCAACACCTTTTACTATGTTTGCAACTCTTTCAGGATAGTTTTTGCCTACTGCAAGGTAGTCGAGGAAAATAAGTGGTTTTGCACCACAGCAAATAATATCGTTTACACACATTGCAACACAGTCAATACCAACTGTATCATGTTTGCCTGTCAAAAATGCAATACGCAGTTTTGTACCAACACCGTCTGTACCGCTTACCAGTACAGGCTTCTGGATGCCTTCAAGGTCAAGGCTGAACAAACCACCAAATCCCCCAATGGATGACATTACACCCTTAACCGCAGTTCTGGCAACATGTTCTTTCATCAATTCTACTGCTTTGTAGCCGGCTGTTACATCAACGCCCGCTGCTTTGTAGCTTTCGCTGAAACTTTTTTCCATTTGTCTTCCTCCGTTATTAAGAGTTCTTTTTATTTTCGCTTATTTTGCAATCAAATTTACAGGTCTGCGGCTGTTTTGGTGCTTCAACCGGATATTCACCGTTAAAGCAGCCCACGCAGAAGTCACATTTAGCTTCGGGTGCAAGCTTTTTAACACTTTCTATGCTAAGGTAACCCAAGCTGTCTACTCCAAGGAATTCCTTGATTTCGTCCATAGTCATTCTGCATGCTATGAGCTTGTCGCAGCTGTCGATATCTACACCGAAGTAACATGGATTTGTGAATGCCGGTGCGGAAATTCTAAGATGAACTTCTTTTGCACCTGCTTCTTTAAGAAGTTTAACAGTGCGTTTGCAGGTAGTACCGCGAACAATGGAGTCATCTATCAAAACAACGCGCTTGTCTTTTACGGTAGATGCAATTGCATTAAGTTTAATATGTACTGCATTTTCACGCATTGCCTGTGTTGGCTGAATAAAGGTTCTGCCTACATAGCGGTTTTTGATGAAGCCCATGCCGTAAGGTATACCGGATTGACGGGCAAATCCAATTGCAGCGTCAACACCGGAGTCAGGAGCACCAATAACAACATCTGCCTGTGCAGGATGTTCAATTGCAAGGAATTCACCTGCACGCAAACGAGCTTCGTGAACGCTTGTACCTTCGATTACCGAGTCTGGACGAGCGATATATACAAATTCAAATACACAAAGCTTACCTTTTCTTCCGCAATGTGTATCAATGCTGCGCAGACCGTTTTCGTCGCACACAACTATTTCACCCGGACGAAGGTCGCGCAGGAATTTAGCACCAATGGTATCAAAGCCACAGGTTTCACTACTAAATACATAAGAACCGTCAGGCATTGTACCAATGGACAAAGGACGCATACCTTCTGGGTCACGAACAGCAATCATCTTTTGTGGGGACATGATTACCATGGAATATGCACCTTTGAGCTCAGGCATAGCTTTTGCAATAGCTTCTTCAATGGAATTGCTTTTAAGACGAGCACGGGTAATCATGTAGGAAATAACTTCCGCATCGTTGGTGGTGTGGAAAATGCAGCCGTCCATTTCAAGCTGCTCACGCAGTTCCATAGCATTTACAAGGCTTCCGTTGTTTACCAGCGACATCGAACCCTTTACATGGCGCACTACCAACGGCTGTGCATTTACCGCACCGCTGCTTCCGGTGTTTGAGTAAAGCACATGACCTACTGCCATTTTACCTGTACCAAGTTTTGCAAGAACATCACCGGTGAAAATATCCGGAACCAAGCCAAGCTGTTTATAACAAGTTATAACACCGTCATCGTTAACGGCAATACCGCAAGCCTGCTGGCCTCTGTGCTGAAGCGCATACAGTGCGAAATATGTATTCATTACAACATCGGTTTGTTCACTTTTTGCATATACACCAAAAACACCGCACTCCTCATGCACTTTATCAAAATCAAGCATGATTTTTACCCCCTAAAGCAATTTCTTGTATTATATGAAATTTTACTTTTACAACTCTGCTACCATCTGCTGAAGTTTTTCATCTTTAGCATTAACGGCTTTCGCCATATCGGTTTTCATTGTTTCCAATTTTTCAGCCAAATCTGCATTGGAAAGAGCCAACATTTGTATTGCCAGAATGGCAGCATTTTCTGCACCGTTTATAGCAACTGTTGCAACAGGAATACCGCTTGGCATCTGCACGGTTGCCAGCAAGGCATCAAGGCCGTCCAAAGTGGAGGATTTAATTGGAATACCAATAACGGGAAGTGTTGTGTGTGCTGCCAAAACGCCGCCCAAATGAGCTGCTTTTCCTGCTGCCGCAATAATAACACCAAAGCCGTTCTTTTTTGCATTGCTTGCAAACTCGCAAGCCTCGTGCGGTGTGCGGTGTGCAGACATTACTCTTGCTTCAACCTCAATACCAAAGCTTTTAAGCTTTGTAATTGCATCCTTAACAACAGGCAGGTCACTGTCACTGCCCATAATAACCGCTACTTTTTTGTTTTCTGCCATAGCTAACTTCAGCTCCTTTTTAACACAAGTAAAAAAGGCTGCGGCAATTTTAACCCTGCCACAACCTGCGCACTTATCCCATATTAACTGCAATTATCCCTTGGTGAAGCTGTTTTTTTGCATTAGCCATGCAAGAGATATTCATTTGTGTTTTCCGCAAGACAACAAACATTTGCTTTCCTCCGTTCGCACAAATACAGCATTAGAGTAATTTTATCTTATGCATTCTATTTTATAACAACTGGTATGAAAATGCAATCCCACAAAAAAAGATAGTTCAAAAATCGTTGGGACAGGTAAAATCGTATCATTTCACCTGTCCCAATTTATATAACATAGTGATAAGTATTACTTATCGTTTATTTTACCTGTAAATCGCTGCTTGAGTCGGCAACTTCTTTAAATGTTGCTGCCAAGGTAGCTATGCCTTGCAGGTTACTTGGCACAATAATTTTTGTTGCACGGCCGTCAGCCATTTTTTCCACAGCTTCAAGACTTTTAATGGTCAACACCTTATCGCTTGGTGCTGCTTGGTTAAGCATTGTAATGGAGTCTGCAAGTGCCTTTTGAACCAGCATGATAGCTTCGGCTTCACCCTGCGCTTCGCGTATTTTTTGTTCCCTTACTGCATCTGCACGAAGAATTGCTGATTCTTTTTCCGCTTCGGCGCGGAGTATTGCAGCTTGTTTTTCACCTTCGGCAACAAGAATTTGGCTGTGTTTTTCACCCTCTGCCTGAAGTATGGATTCGCGTCTTTGGCGTTCAGCCTTCATTTGTTTTTCCATTGCATCCTGAATTTCGGCAGGAGGAATAATGTTTTTGAGTTCTACACGGTTTACCTTTATGCCCCATTTGTCGGTTGCTTGGTCAAGAATAGTGGTTATTTTGGTGTTTATTACATCACGCGATGTAAGAGTTGAGTCAAGCTCAAGTTCACCAATTATGTTTCTAAGAGTAGTAGCTGTAAGATTTTCGATTGCGGAAAGCGGTCTTTCAACGCCGTAGGCAAACAGCTTTGCATCTGTTACTTGGAAGAACACTACGGTATCAATCTGCATTGTAACATTGTCTTTGGTAATAACAGGCTGCGGTTTAAAATCCACTACCTGTTCCTTTATGGAAACACGCTTTGCTACACGGTCAATAAACGGTATTTTGAAGTGCAGACCGGTTTCCCATGTTTCGTGATAAGCCCCCAAACGCTCAACAACATAAACCATTGCCTGCGGAACCATTTGAATATTGCGTACCAACAGCACCAAAATCAGTATTATGAGTATGAAAAATATAGACAAGCCCGACATTGTACAAACGCCTCCAAAAATAATTTTATTTGTGTTTACAGTCGTTCCACCAAAAGTGTAACACCCTGTATCTCCTTAACTACAACTTTTTCGCCTTTTTTAAGCGGTTCGTTATCACAGCTTTTTGCCGCCCAATCCAAACCCGAAAGGCTTACCCTGCCCGTACCTGTTAACGGGTCAATGTCACTTATAACCACAGCGGTTTTCCCAATGCTGCTGTCTGCATTTGTTTTAACGGTGCGATTGTTAAGTCTGTTTTTAACCAGCGGTCTGGTTAAAATAAGCATGCACACCGAAACCAAAACAAAAACAGCAAGCTGTGTCCACACACTTGCCCCTAAAAGAGCAGGTAATATTGCCACTACTGCACCCGCAGCAAACCAGATAGCTACAAGCGAAACCGTTGCAGCTTCCGCAGCACCCAAAATCACCGCTGCCGCAAGCCATGCAAACGGAGCTATGCTTTCAAACGAAAACATTAAGCAGTCAACTCCTTCCGTTTTTATTTATATTACCGTAAAATATCCCCCGCAATAAGCGAAAGCTCTGTCAAACGCTTTGCTTCCTCTTTAAGCACCAGTTCGCCCAGTGCAGTTATTCGGTAAATTTTTCTTCTGTCATCTTCCTTGACAACCTCTATCATTTTGTCTTTAAGCAATTTTGAGATTATTGTATACACTGTACCCGTACCAAGCTTTACCCGTCCGCCGGTCATCTGCGAAACAGCCTGCGCCGCGGCATAACCGTATCTTTCGGCTCTGAACGATGCCAACACAAGAAATGTCGCCTCCGTCATAGGTATATACGATGCTTTTAGCTTTCCCAAAATGTCTTTCATTCAAAACGCACTCCCGTAATGGATAATTTTCAACGGAAATCATACCGCCGTCCTGTGTGCAAGCCAATTTTCAAACATCCGCAAAAATGGAATTATTCAATGTAATCACAGGAAACAAAAAACAGCTCTCCGTTATCTCTTATTCCGAGAGTTATTACAGCACCAAGAAGACTGCTGCTGAGTTCGGTTGGTTCATCGGTTTCGTATTTGCCCGCTGCTTCACCTGTAACAGGGTGGCAGATGTTCAAAGATTCATCAACAGTATACATTACAGCCTGAACCGTAAGCACAGCACCGGAGTCCTTTGCAGTATCTTCCTGAGCCGAAATAACACCTATCTTTACATCTGGCTGCGGAAGTTCACCTTTTGGAGTGTATGTTAATGCTTTTTCATCGTATACCCAGTTTCCGGCAGAACGGTGATTTATTTTCATTTTATCGCCGTAAATACGAGTTACCGCTTCATCTGCCTGTGCAGACGAAATCACAATATTCTCGCTGTTGCCATCTCCCTGTTCAAGTATAAATGCAAACAGGTCGTCTGCCATTTTCTCCACAACAGTTCCTGTGGGACTTGAAAATTCGGGAAGTACATTTCTTGTTATTGTGTCTGCAAGAAAGCTTTCCGCTTTAAGTTCATTCACACCCTTGTTCACTGCTTTAGCAGTAACATAATAAAACACTTCCGCTTTTTCACCGCTGAGTCCGTTTTCATCCTCAACCCAAGCCTGCACACGGCGGCTTCCGGATTTGAGCATTATTGGCCCAGTATAAACGGCAGGTGTTTTTTCCTTATCCACAGTGTAGTAAATCGTACCGCTGTTTGCTGTTATTTCAAAAAGAGTGTCTTCGGAATATGTTCCGCTTTCAAGGGTAAACACAGGCAGCTCAATATACTTTTTCAGCAGTTTTTCGGCATTGTGCTTGTCACCAAGCTCAATGTAAAGCTGAATTCGGCGGTAATCCAAATTTTTAATTTCTTGGGTGTCTGCCGTAAAGTCTTCCAAACGGTTTATAAGTTCAATAATTTCCCTGCTGTGCGAGCCGTTTTCGTTAAGCTTTGTTTTAATTTCAATAAGATTTTTTATTGCTTCAAGGTTGTTTTCGTCCTGTTTAAGCACTGTTTCGAAGGAGTCCTCTGCCTTTTCAAGCTGTCCTGCCGCCATATAATCACGGCCAAGACCAAGCTGATTTTCCGGCTTCTTTATATCCCCGAAAACTACAATAACAGCAATACAAATGCAAACCGTAAGCGAAAGCATCCCCATTATTATATTCTGTCTGTTTAGCAGTGCTTTCATTTCGCTTTTGGAACCGGAAGTCTTTAAAGCTGCTCGTGCTTCTTCAGCTTGCTTTTCCTGACGATGTATCGGGCCTTCCTGTTCACTTCCGAACTCACGGCCGCCTGCATTGAGCAAAGGCTGTGCAAGAATACCGTTTTGTGCTTTATTCAAGCGTTCCTGTTCCGGCGTTTCCATAACACGCAGCATCTGTTCTGCCGAAGCCGCAATTTCCACAAGTTCTTTTTCTATCAAGTCGCCTTCCGGCAGCTCAGCAGCTTCGCTTAATAATTTATCTGTTGGACAGCCACAGTACGGACATACATTAAAGTCTTCCTGAAGCTGTTTTTCACAAGATTTGCAACGGACCATTTTTTTCCTCCCTGCCGTACAACTTACGGCCAACCAACATTTCAATTTATACTACCACAAACCCGTCTGCAATTCCACCTTTAATATGTTAACAGTTTGTTATTTCACGCAAATCCTCCAGCACTTCCCTTTCGTTATCTCCCGAAAAACAAAATCTACCGTTTTCATCATAAACCTCAATGTGACCATTTACATTTTTCAAAATATATTCCTGCATTCAGTTCACTCGCAATCTTTGTACATTTATCAAGGCGACAGCTTTATTTTTCATTTAACTATCGCCTTTATTTAAAGTATACATTGCTTGCAGTCCCATAAACCGTACAAAAAAGCTCCGCACAACAATGCGGAGCTTTTACTGTTAACTTTAAATTACATCATGCCTGGGCCCATTGGAGGCATTGGGTCATCTTTTGGTTCTTCGGAAACCAAGGATTCGGTTGTAAGCACCATGGAAGCCACTGAAGCCGCATTCTGCAAAGCAGAACGGGTAACTTTTGCAGGGTCAACAATACCTGCAGGAATCATGTCTACATAAACTTCGTTGTAAGCATCGAAGCCGTAACCAAGTTTGCCGGAACGGTTAATATTGTCGATAATAACGGAGCCTTCCAGACCTGCGTTTGCTGCAATCTGGCGAACAGGTTCTTCAAGTGCTTTAAGAACGATTTTAGCACCTGTTCTTTCGTCACCATCACATTCGTCAACAACCTTCTGAACAGCAGGCATAATGTTCAGGAATGCTGTACCGCCGCCTGCAACAATACCTTCTTCAACAGCTGCTCTGGTTGCGGAAAGTGCATCTTCCATGCGGAGTTTCTTTTCTTTCATTTCCAGTTCGGTTGCTGCACCAACTTTAATTACAGCTACACCGCCGCTGAGTTTAGCAAGTCTTTCCTGCAGTTTTTCTTTGTCAAATTCGGAGTTTGTAACTTCGATTTGAGCACGAATCTGCTGGATGCGTTTTTGAATCTGGTCTGCACGGCCGTTGCCGTCAACAATTGTTGTGTTGTCTTTTGTAACAATTACCTGTCTTGCACGGCCAAGGTCTTCAATGCAAGCATCTTTAAGTTCAATGCCAAGGTCAGAGCTTATTACCTGACCGCCTGTAAGGATAGCTATATCCTGCAGCATTTCTTTTCTTCTGTCACCAAAGCCTGGAGCTTTAACAGCAACACAGTTAAAGGTGCCGCGCAGTTTGTTAAGGATAAGTGTGGACAGAGCTTCACCCTCAACATCCTCTGCAACGATAAGCAGTCTGTGGCCGCCTTTTACAATCTGTTCCAGCAATGGCAGAATTTCCTGAATATTGCTGATTTTTTTGTCAGTGATAAGAATGAATGCATCGTCCATTACAGCTTCCATTTTTTCGGTATCGGTTACCATGTAAGGGGTGATGTAGCCTCTGTCGAACTGCATACCTTCAACAACTTCGCTGTATGTTTCGGCTGTTTTGGATTCTTCAATGGTAATAACACCGTCAGCAGTAACCTTTTCCATAGCTTCAGCTACCAGTTTGCCTACTGTTGGGTCATCTGCCGAAACGGTAGCAACACGCGCAATGTCATCGGTACCGTTTACTTTTTGTGCGTTTGCACGAATTGCTTCAACAGCGGCATCAACAGCTTTTTTCATACCACGGCGCAGAACCATTGGATTTGCACCTGCGGTAACATTTTTCATACCTTCACGAACCAAAGCCTGAGCAAGCAGTGTAGCGGTTGTTGTACCGTCGCCTGCCGCATCGTTTGTTTTGGTTGCAACCTCTTTAACCATCTGAGCACCCATGTTTTCAAATGGGTCTTCAAGTTCAATTTCTTTTGCAATGGTAACACCGTCATTGGTTACCAGCGGAGAACCGAATTTTTTATCAAGAACAACATTTCTGCCTTTTGGGCCCATTGTGATTTTAACTGTGTTTGCCAGCTTGTCGATACCTGCCTGCAGGGATTTTCTGGCTTCTTCGCCGTATGCAATGATTTTTGCCATTATACATTACCTCCAAAATTATCAGTGCTTTTTCTTAGTCTTCAATTATACCCAAAATATCGGACTGACGAACGATTGTGAGCTTTTCATCACCCATTGTAATTTCCTGTCCGCCGTATTTATTAATCAGAACTACATCCCCAACCTTAACATACATAGGTTCGGTTTTGCCTTCGTAAACATTTCCAGGACCAACCGCTACAACAGTTGCAGTTTGTGGTTTTTCCTGACTGGAAGCTGCCAAGATAATACCGCCCTGTGTTTTTTCCTCAGGTTCGGACATTTTCAGTACAACTCTGTCAGCCAATGGTCTGATATTCATTATAAATTCCTCCTATACAGTCGAAAACATTTACTCATTTTGGCACTCGCAACTTCCGAGTGCCAAAATATATTGTACCCTATTTTCCCCAAAAATCAAGGGGGATATACAAAGTTTTTCCTGTAGTTATATAACAATTAACATTTTATTAAAATCTTCCCTCCCATTCACACCATATTTTTCCTTAAGCCATCACTATAATCGGCAAGAATTATGGTATACTATTCTTATTGTATCAAGTCACATTTAAAAGGAGTGACCTTTTGGCTGCGCTTACACTAACCATAAGCATGATTTCACTTTGCTGTGCATTCACCGCAGCAAGCACAGGAATACTAAACAGCGGAACCTTTACACTGCTTGCAGTTGGTGCGCTGTATTTTATTTTATACCTTGCTCACAAGAATTTTTTGCCGAAAAAAATAAAACCCGAAAGGTGGGCAGAAAAATTGACATCAGTGCTGACAATATGCTTTTTTGCCGTTTGCATATGCCACGGCGCATTATCGGTTGCGTTCGCCCGCTTCAACCCTCCGCCACAAGACATTCCCACAACTGTAATTGTACTTGGCTGCCAGCTTGACGGGGACGAACCCTCCCCAATGCTTAAACGCCGTTTGGACACCGCTGCCGCATATCTTCAAAAAAATCCGCAGGCTATGTGTGTTGTATCGGGCGGTGTGGGTGAAAACAACATTATCAGCGAAGCTGAGGCAATGCAAAATTATCTGTTAAGACAAGGTGTGTCCCAAAATAGAATTTACACTGAAAACAGTTCAAAAAACACAAGGCAAAACCTGCATTATTCAATGCAGAAAATCCGTAATTACAATCTTTCCGACCACGCAGTAATATCCACCGACGGTTTTCACCAATTCCGAGCATACATCTACGCCAAGCAGGCAGGCTTTTCAAAAATAAACGCTGTTTCTGGTTTTACTCCGCCTGCTTTGGCTATGGTATATTCTGTACGCGAATTCTTCGCAGTACTACAAGCTTTGTTTTTAGTCTGACATAAATTAGGAGGTTTAAAACAATGGCAACCTTTACAGGAACTGTACTTTCAAACACATTAAATATGAATACATCGCTCACCGTATTAACCCCCAAGCGCTTTGAAGGTAATCTTTGCGAGCTTCCTGTGGTTTATCTTCTTCACGGTTTAAGCGAAAACAATTCCGACTGGCACGACAAAGCACCGCTTACCACCCTTTGCGACCTGTACAAAATCATTTTTGTTCTTCCGCAGGTGGAACGAAGCTTTTACACCGATATGGAGTTTGGACTTGATTACTTCACCTACATCACCCAAGAACTCCCCCTGCTTTGCAACAAATATTTCGGATTATCACTTGAACCCCAAAAAAGCTATGTTTTTGGTATGTCCATGGGCGGTTACGGTGCATTAAAATGCGCTTTAAGCTTACCTGAACGTTATGCCGGATGCTGCGCATTTTCTTCAGTTTGTGATGTTGCCGAATGGGTAAACGGTTTTGGAAAACCATACTACAAAGAGTATCAGGCAATTTGGGGTATGCAGTTGGAGCATCTTGCCGAAAACTGCCTTTACAATATTTCTGACAAATGTGTTAAAGCCGGTATTCCTAAAACAAAATTTTACATGACCTGCGGAACAGAGGATTTTCTTTACGAAGGAAATGTTAAGCTGCAAAAGCACCTTGCCTCACTTGGGCTTGATTTCACCTACGAAGAATGGAGCGGCGCTCATGAATGGCGGTTTTGGATAAAAAGCCTTTTTAAAGCCTGTGAGCATTTGTGGGGCGAAATTCCTCCGCACAAGCCTTTGCCAGTTTTCCAACTTAACAAATCATAAGTCAACCCCCGCTGTTCACGATAATATGAACAGCGGGGATTCTTGACAAGTTTTAAATGCGCCGTATAATATATAGCATGCTACACATCACAACAATAGGAGGCGAACACTGTTGGAACGTCCTTTAGCGTTGAAATTCAAAAACATACACGATTCCATTGCCGCCAACGCAAACAACGAGCTTGCAAAACAAGGCTTAACATTGTCACAGGTAATAATAACCGATTACCTTAGACTTCATCCAAACGAAAATGTTATTGCACGTGATTTAGAGCAGGCACTTCATTTGGCTCACCCTACGGTTACAGGTATTCTAAAGCGAATGGAACAAAAAGGTCTCATCTCCATTGTTCCCGATAAGGAAGACATGCGCCGCAAAAACATTCACTTGCTTAATTCCGATAAAATAACCGCATGTTCCGAGCATCACAAGGCAGAACTGGAAAAAAAACTGACCTCCGGCTTGTCCGAAGAGGAAACAGCCACACTTCACAGGCTTTTGGATATTGTACTTTGCAACATTTCATCGGATACAGATTGATTTTTAAGGAGGTTTAAAAAATTGGATAACAAAAAAGTTTTATTCGAGGACATGCCCGTACCCAAAGCTGTAGCAACCCTTGCCATTCCTACCGTTTTAAGTATGCTGGTAAACCTTATCTACAATACGGCAGACACATTCTTTGTCGGTCAAACAGGCGATGTAAATCAGGTAGCGGCTGTATCACTAACAACTCCAGTGTTCTTGCTGATGATGGCACTGGGAAACATGTACGGCATCGGCGGCAGCTCGGTAATATCCCGTTTTTTGGGTGCCGGCGACAGAAAAAAGATAAAATACGCCAGCAGCTTTTGCTTTTACGGTTCAATTCTCACAGGCTTTTTAATGACTGCTGCATTTCTTGTATTTATGCCGCAGATTTTAAGTCTTATCGGTGTAAGCCAAGCAACGGTAGGTTTTTCCCGTGATTATCTTACATATGTTGCCTTTGGTGCACCGTTTGTTGTGCTTTCCACTGCTCTTTCGCACATTGTTCGCAGCGAAGGCAGCGCAAAAGCCGCTATGTTCGGTATGATGCTTGGCACCATAACAAACATCATACTCGACCCTATAATGATACTAACCATGGACATGG
>JAFYSU010000003.1 GCA_017559185.1 Oscillospiraceae bacterium | reverse complement strand
CTTGATGCAACTATAGGTCAGAATGCGCTTAATCAGGCACGTCAGTTTAAAGAGGCGGCAGGTCTGAGCGGTATTAATCTTACCAAACTTGACGGTACTGCACGCGGCGGTGTTGTAATTGGTATTAAGCAGGAGCTTGAAATACCAATAAAATATATTGGCGTTGGCGAGCAGATAGACGACCTTCGTCCGTTTGTTGCCGAAGAATTTGCAGCAGCATTGTTCGGTGACTCCGCAGCCGAGCAGGAGGACGCACAATGAAGCTGATGATAGCAACTCACAACGACGGCAAGCTCAGGGAGTTTTCCCGCATACTTTCACCGCTGGGGTTTGATGTTGTTTCGCAAAAACAGATTGGTGCGGTTGCCGAAGTTGAAGAAACCGGAAAAACCTTTGCCGAAAATGCAAGAATAAAGGCAATGGCGTTTTTTGAAGCTACCGGAATACCATCGGTAGCCGATGATTCAGGCTTGTGTGTTGAGGCGCTTGATTTGCGTCCGGGTGTTTACTCTGCGCGTTATTGTGGGGAGGATGCACCGTACGATGTAAAAATAGCAAGCCTTATAAACGAACTGGAAGGAAAAACCAAAGACGAACGAGCAGCCTACTTTGAAAGTGCTGTTTGCTGTGTGTTGGATAAAGACACAGTAATTGAATGCAGCGGCAGATGCTGCGGCTGGATAGGTTTTGAGCCTAAAGGTGACGGAGGATTTGGCTACGACCCTGTTTTTATGGTGGGTGAAAAGTCGTTTGCTCAAATGACAGCCGAAGAAAAGGACAAAATGAGCCACAGAGGAAAGGCTCTGGAAAAACTTTACGAAAAACTGCGTGAAATGCAGATGAAAGGATAAAATTTATGCTTACAAGTAAACAAAGAGCACAGCTCAAAAGCATTGCAAACGGTATAGATACCATATCTCAGGTTGGTAAAGGCGGTATTGGTGAGCAGGTTGTAAAACAGGCTGACGATGCACTTACCGCAAGGGAAATAATCAAAGTAAGAGTACTTAACAATGCTCCGGGTATGGTTCGTGAAATGGCGGAAGAACTTGCCGAAAAAACAGGTTCCGAAGTAGTACAGACTATCGGTACAAAATTTGTTCTTTACAGAGCAAACAAAAAAGACCCTAAAATCAAATTGGTAAAAGAATAATTACCCGGACAGATAAGGTGGTCATGCAGTGAGAAAATTGGGAATATTCGGGGGAACATTCAACCCCATTCACAACGGTCACATCAACTTGGCACTGAATGTGCGCGCGCAGCTTGAGCTGGACGAAATTCTGGTAATTCCTGCGAACACACCCCCGCACAAGCAATGCAGTTATCTTGCATCGGCAAAGGACAGAATTGAAATGTGCAGGCTTGCGTGCCAAGACCATGACTTTTTAACAGTAAGTGATATTGAAGCAGTACAGCAAACAAAGAACTATACTGTCGAAACGCTGCTTAAACTGCATGAAATGTACAAGGACAGCAGGTTTTATTTAATGATGGGAAGCGATATGTTTCTTTCGTTTGAAAAATGGTATCGCTACGGTGATATTATGAAGCTTGCGGTTTTGTGCACTGCACCAAGGGAAGAAGGCAAAACGGATGAGCTTTTAAGCTGTTGTGCAAGATATGAGCAAATGGGAGCATCCGTAAAAATTCTTTCGCATTTCCCCGTTATGGAGCTTTCCTCCACACAGGTGCGTGAGCTTCTTGGAGAATGCGGAACTACAAACGGTTTGTTGGACGAGCGTGTTGAAGAATACATTATGAAACATGGCTTGTATGAAGAAAAAAGGCCTGTTTTTGCCAAATAAGGCAAACGGGACGGGAGGATGAACGATGAAGGATCATTCTGTTTATGTTGCGTTGCTGGAAAAACACCTTTCAGCCAAAAGACTTACCCACAGCATAAATGTTGCCGAGCAGGCGCAGCTGTTGGCAAAGCTTTATGGAGCAGACGAGGAAAAAGCCTATTTTGCAGGGCTTCTTCATGATTTGTGCAAGGAAATGGACAAGGATGAGCAGTTGCAATGGATTGCAAAGTCTGATATAATTTTGGACAGCATTCTTCAAAGTCAGCCGCAGGTTTGGCATGGAATGGCAGCAGCTTCATACTTGCAAAATGAATTAAATGTCACCGATAAGGCGATAATAGATTCCGTAAGGTATCACACCACGGCTCGTGCAGGAATGACTACGCTTGAGGAGATAATCTACATTGCGGATATAACCAGCAAGGACCGTGATTATCCCGATGTTGATGAAATGCGCAGGCTTGCACTTACTGATTTGAGTCAGGCAATGCTTGCAGGACTTCAGTACAATTTGACCCGTTTGGTTCAAAAAGGATTTACTATAAGCCAAGATACCTTTAATGCATATAATTACTACATAATGAAGTAAATGTGCTGGAGGGAATAGCTTGAAGGGGCTTGCGGTAAGGTTTATAATGCTGTTGCTTGCAATAACCGCAGGTACGGTTGTTGGAACATTCACAGCGTATAACTCACATGAAAATGCCTCTTTAAAAAAGCCCTATATTGCTGATTTAAATCAAGAAAAACAAGCACAAACCGAAGAAGAAGCGGTGAGTGTGCTGATATGCGGAATTGACGATACCATGCAGCTTACGGATGTACTGCTTTATGCCGTGCTTGACCCCGAAACGAAAAAAGTTAATGTTTTGCAGATACCGCGGGACAGCTTTGTTGGTGAAGAATACCCCACAGGCAAAATAAATGCGGTAACTGCCCACCCAGTTGTTTATGATGATGGTATGCAGGAGCTTAAAATGGTGCTGTATCAACAGCTTGGACTTCCTGTTGACTATTATGTTACGCTTAAATTAAGCGATTTCAGACGAATAGTGGATACAATGGGCGGAGTTAAAATGAATGTGCCTAAAACCATAAATTACCTTTACGGTAAAACAATATGGCAGGGGGAACAGTACCTTAGCGGTGAGCAGGCTGAATGGTTGGTGCGATACCGCAGTGGGTATGCACAGGGTGACATTGGCAGAATGAGCATGCAGGCGGAGTTTTTAAAAGCCGCAGCCGAAACAATAAAGGCACAGGGAATTGTTAACGCCATAAAGGTGCTTAATGCGTGTTACAGCGAGGTAAACACCGATATGCCGTTTGCAAAAATGCTTTCGTATGCCACTGAGTGCTTTGAGCTTGATATTAAGGATATCTCTTTTCATACAGTACCCGGAACGGGTAAAATGAACCGCAGTTATGCAGTGTATCAAATAGATGCTGCTGCACTAAAACAGCTGTTGGACAGCTGTTTTATCAGCAAAGATACGGCAGATGTTAATATTCGTCAAGTTCCCGAACAGCCTAAGTTCGAGGACAATGCGGAAAACGATATTTGGCAGGAATTTTTGAACAGCCTGCCCGAGCAAGACGAGCAAACTGAGCGGTCCGAACAAACGGAGCCGATAGATATAGAGCCCTTTTGGGACGAACAGTTTACACAACCCGAATTAAAGGAGGGAAACAAATGACATCTTTAGAACTGGCAAGAGAGATTGCAAAGGTTCTGGACAGCAAAAAAGCAAAGGGCATTAAGGTTTTGGAAATAAAACAGCTTTCCACACTTGGTGATTACTTTGTAATTGCTTCCGGTACAAGCAACACACAGGTTAAATCCCTGGCAGACGAGGTTGAATTCCAAATTAAGCAGAAGCATGAAATCATGCCTGACCGCGTGGAAGGTCACCAGAATGCACAGTGGATACTGATTGATTACGATGAAGTTATGGTTCACCTGTTCTGCGGTGAAACCAGAGATTTTTATAATCTTGAAAGACTTTGGAATGATGCTCCGGAAACAGATATTTCCGACATACTTACACAGGACTAATTAAAATTCTGCCCGCCTTTGGCAGGACAGCAAAAAGAAATGGGTGTTAAGATTGCGTTACGATTTTTCCGCTATTGAAAAAAAATGGCAGGATATCTGGGATGAAAAACAGGTTTTTGCTGCATCCACAGACTACACAAAGCCAAAATATTATGCATTGGTAGAGTTCCCTTACCCATCCGGTCAGGGACTTCATGTAGGTCATCCAAGGTCCTACACAGCATTGGATATTGTTGCCCGCAAACGCCGTATGCAGGGCTACAATGTTCTGTACCCAATGGGTTGGGATGCGTTTGGTCTTCCAACCGAAAACTTTGCTATTAAGCACCACATTCACCCTGAAAAGGTTACACACGACAATGTTGCTCGTTTTAAAAGTCAGCTGAAGGCTTTGGGTCTTTCGTTTGACTGGAGCCGTGAAGTTAATACCACCGATGCTAATTACTACAAATGGACACAGTGGATATTCCTTCAGCTTTTCAAAAAGGGTTTGGCATACAAAAAAGAAATGGCTGTTAACTGGTGTACTTCCTGTAAGGTAGTACTTGCAAACGAAGAAGTTGTAAACGGTGTTTGCGAACGCTGCTCCGGTGAAGTTGTACACAAAGTAAAAAGCCAGTGGATGCTCAAAATTACCGAGTATGCACAGCGCCTTATAGACGACCTTGACCTTGTTGATTACATAGACAGGGTAAAAGTATCCCAGAAAAACTGGATAGGCCGTTCCGAAGGTGCCGAAGTTAACTTCGACACAACAGCAGGCGACCAGCTGCTTATTTATACAACTCGCCCTGATACACTTTACGGTGCTACCTACATGGTAATGTCTCCTGAACATCCATACCTTGAAAAATGGGCAGATAAAATAAGCAACATTGACGAAGTTTGTGCATATCAGGAAGCGGCTGCTAAAAAATCCGACCTTGAACGCGCTGAACTGAACAAGGAAAAAACAGGTGTTAAACTGTGCGGTGTTGCAGGTATAAATCCTGTTAACGGTAAAGAAATCCCAATATTTATTTCCGACTATGTACTCATGACATACGGTACAGGTGCTATCATGGCTGTTCCTGGTCATGATACCCGTGACTGGGAATTTGCTAAGAAGTTCCAGCTGCCTATTATTGAAGTTGTAAAAGGCGGAAATGTTGAAGAAGAAGCATTTACAGACTGTGCAACAGGCGTAATGGTAAATTCCGGTATGCTTGATGGTTTGTCTGTAGAAGAAGCAAAAGAAAAAATAATTGCTTGGCTTCAGGAACAGGGCAAAGGTACTGCAAAGGTAAACTACAAGCTGCGTGACTGGGTATTCTCTCGTCAGCGTTATTGGGGTGAACCAATTCCAATTGTTCATTGTGACAAATGCGGATTTGTTCCTGTTGATGAAAAAGAGCTTCCGCTGCGTCTGCCGGAAGTAGAATCCTATGAACCAACCGAAAACGGTGAATCTCCTTTGGCTGCTATGGACGAATGGGTAAACACCACATGTCCTCATTGCGGCGGTCCTGCAAAACGCGAAACCGACACAATGCCACAGTGGGCAGGTTCTTCTTGGTACTTCCTGCGTTATTGCGATGCTGCAAACAACGATGCTTTGGCTGCTAAAGAAGCTTTGGATTACTGGATGCCTGTAGACTGGTACAACGGCGGTATGGAACACACCACACTGCATCTGCTGTATTCCCGTTTCTGGCACAAATTCCTGTATGACATCGGTGTGGTTTCCACTCCTGAACCTTACGCAAAACGCACCAGCCATGGTATGATTTTGGGTGAAGACGGTCAGAAGATGAGTAAATCCAGAGGAAATGTTGTAAATCCTGACGATATTGTTAGGGAATACGGTGCTGACACAATGCGTCTGTATGAAATGTTTATTGGTGACTTTGAAAAAACAGCACCATGGTCTCAGGCTTCCATTAAAGGCTGCAAACGCTTCCTTGAAAGACTGTGGAACCTGATGGATGTTATTCAGCCATCGGATGAATACAGCAGCGACCTTGAATCCGCATTCCACAGAACCATTAAAAAGGTTTCCGAAGATATTGAAAATCTGAAGTTCAACACTGCTATTGCAGCTATGATGGCTTTGATAAACGATATCTATGAAAAAGGCAGCATTACTCGCGGCGAAATGAAAACCTTGGTTCAGCTTGCAAATCCATTTGCACCTCATATTACCGAGGAAATTTGGGAGCTGCAAAACTTTGGCGGTATGCTTAACCAGCAGGCATGGCCTTCCTACGAGGAAGATAAGTGCAAAGAAGCTATGGTTGAAATTGCTGTTCAGATAAGCGGCAAGCTTCGTGCAAGGGTTAATGTTCCAAGCGATGCGGATCAAGCGGCTTGCCTTGAAATTGCAAAGGCAGACCCAACCGTAAAAGCACAGCTGGAAGGAAAAACAATTGTAAAAGAAATTGTTATCCCCGGCAAGCTTGTAAACATTGTTGCAAAATAACTTTATAAATAAAAATCCCTGTTCATTCTGGATTGAATGAACAGGGATTTTTTTGCAGTTGTTAATTTTCAATACCGTTGTGTTTTTTAATGAATTCAATGAATTCGTCCGCAGGTATTGGTTTGGAAAAGTAAAAGCCTTGAATGTAATCAACACCCAGTTTTTCAAGAGTTTCCAACTGATGAGCAGTTTCGACACCTTCGGAAACTACCGACAGGTGCATACTTTGTATCATATTCATTGCTGCCTGCAGAACATACTGAGCTTTATGATTGTCTTCCTTAAAGTAGGATTGTGTGAGGTCGCGGTCGAACTTAACTATTTTTACAGGCATGTCCACAATGTAGTTAAGGTTGGACTGACCGTTGCCAAAATCGTCAAGCGAGAATGATACACCGTAATCAATAAGGGTATTCATGTTTTCCAAAAGTATTTTACGGGTGGCAATTGAAGCAGACTCAGTAATTTCAAGGTTTATCATTTTAGGGTCAACCTTGTACTTATCCATTATTGCAATGAAAGTTTTTGCAAGAGATGTGCTTTCACACTGAACTACCGAAAGGTTTACTTCGATATATTCAATACCGTATTGTTCAATGCGTTCATCTTTAATGAAAGCACAGGTTTTTTCGAATACAATTGAGCCAAGTGTAGATATAAGCCCTGTTTGCTCGGCAACCGGAATAAACATTCCGGGAGGAATTATTTTTCCGTCGGTACTGCGAATTCGCACAAGAGCTTCGGCAGAAACAAACTTTTTCTTTTTGCTGGAATAGATTGGTTGGAAGAATACCTCAACGCGGTCATACTTAATGGCGTTGGAAAGTATTTCAAGCATTTTTTCACGCTCACGCTTTTCATTGAGGTCGGTTTCATCAATAACAAATATATGTTTTTCGTGTGAGTGTGTATATCGGGCACGATAATATTTGAGAATGGCAAGCATTTCATCGGCACTATGAGCAACTTGCGAATCGGGCACCAGTATGTAATGAGGTTTTATGGTTATAGGCAGATGATGAATGTTTTCCATCAGCCATGGTTCGCCGAAGCGTTCTTCAAGCATAAAGAAAGCTTTTTCAAGGTCTGTACGGTTGTGGAACAAAAGTGCAAACTCTTTTGCGTCGGTTTTAAAATGCAGGGCATTTGGTATCTTTTTAATAAATTCCGATATTTCGTATGCGGCAGCTTCACTTCTTGCGGATGAAAGCTGTTTTACATTGGATGTATCAAGTGTAAGGCAGAGTCCGCAAAGCTTTTGCTCGGTGCGGTAACACTGGTATAGGTATCGGGCAAAGGTGTCGGCATTAAACAAACCGGTACCGCGGTCTATGCTGGCTTCGGGATTTTCCAGCTCAAAGAACAGTATGAACAATCCCAAAGCACTTGCAAAGCCAACCAACAGGAGCTCGCGATGTACAAACTGTATTACTGAAGCAATTATCCACATTACAAGCCATGTTTTAATTGCACTGCGGCGTTTGGGACTCATAAATATTTGGTGTCCCGTTGCGCGATAGGCTGTTGCCATCATTATAATTGCGGCACATATGTAGGTAGCTGTACATGCAGGACCGTAGGTGTAAGCTATAAAACCGTCGTGATAAATATTAATTGGCAGGAACAGGACAAGCAGCATATATGCAAATACACATCCGGTGAAAATTTTAACATCCTGCTTTTTTTTGTGTGGATGATAATCTTCAGCACTGGTGTATGCCAATGCAATATACCCATTCAAAATGAGTGAAACAAGATAAAGCTTACATTCAAACTTTACAAGCCACAGGGGGAACAGGTGAATGTTTGTAATCATTAAAATTGACACAATATCAAGGACAAGGCAGATGAAAACAATGTTCAATGACAAGAAAAAGATTTTTTCACTGTAAAAACCTATTGCTTTTTTTCTTTTGAAAAAATAAAACAGCAACAGTAGTATAACAAGACCGCAAAGCTGGGTTTGAATGTTCATTGCAGGCTTCCTTTCTTTAAAAATATATTCACACACAACAAAGTCACAGTACTCCATAATTTGAATACTATACTTATTTATATATTATAACAAAAATGATTTTAAAATTGAATGCCTAAAAAGCATAAAATATAATAAAAGTGTAAAATAAAAGTATTGACATTAGGTTGTCGCTTATAGTATAATATCCAATGTTACAGTGCGGTCAATGACCAAAGCTGTGCTTCTGAAAACGATTTGCCCGATCGTTTCCGGTGATTCGTTTTCGCGATTATCTCCTGCGTCATGGGGCATAAGGGAGGGAAATGAAATGTCAGAAGTTCGTGTTAAAGACAACGACCTGGAAGGCGCTCTGAGAAAATTCAAGCGTCAGTGTGCTCGCGCAGGCGTTCTTACTGAAGTACGCAAAAGAGAGCATTATGAAAAACCATCCGTTAAGCGTAAAAAGAAATCCGAAGCTGCACGCAAACGCAAATTCAGATAATTTTCGTTTAGTGGTATAGTAAAACGATGAAAGCGAGCGTGATGCTCGCTTTTTCATTTTACTGTGAAACTTACTACGGAGGAAATTAAATATGTCTTTTAAGCCTCATTACATTTATGCACGCGTAAGTGAAATACCTGTGGAAAAACTCAAGTCAAAAGGAATAAAAGGTGTTATACTTGATGTGGACAATACACTTACCACGCATGATGCACCTCAGCCGTCGCCATGGGTGCGAAAATGGCTTGACCAGCTTGAGCAGGCAGGTATTAAAACAATGATACTTTCGAACAATAACAAGGGGAGAGTTCTTCCCTTTGCTGAAATATTAAAGCTTCCGTTTGTGGCGGAAGGAAAAAAACCACTCACAATTGGTTATGAAAAGTGTGCAAAGCTTATGGGGTGTGCACCAAATCAGCTTGCAATGGTGGGAGACCAGCTGTTTACCGACATATGGGGCGGAAACAGATTTGGCTGCATGACAATACTTGTCGAGCCAATACAGGAAGAAACAATGTTCTTCTTTAAAGCAAAGCGTTTTATTGAAAAAATAGTTTTGAAAGATATGCCGCGCAGACAGCTGTAAAATCCAAAAGGAGATGCAAAATGGCACCTAAATTCGGTACAGCGGGAATTCCCGAAAGTTTTTATCAGCTTGGCTATAAAAAAACACAGCAGCTTCCCGAATATCTTAAAAGATTTAATTTAAATGCTTTTGAATATCAATGCGGACGAGGAGTAAAAATCTCCCGCGAGGCTGCCGAAAACTTCGGAAAAATTTGTGCTGAGGGCGGTATACAGCTTTCACTTCATGCACCGTATTACATTTCGCTTTCAAGTATAGAGACCGAAAAACGCGAAAACAGCATAAAATATATTCTTGAAAGTGCCGCGGCAGCAAAGGCAATGGGTGCGAAAAGAGTTGTGGTTCATTCGGGTTCATGCTCGAAAATGACTCGTGAACAGGCTCTTGACTTGGCTAAGGACACTCTCGCAAAGGCTGCTAAAATGTTGGATGAAAACGGTTGCTCAGAAATAAGATTATGCCCCGAAACAATGGGTAAGGTTAACCAATTGGGTACATTGGATGAGGTGTTGGAGCTTTGTACAATCGACGAACGCTTTATTCCTTATATTGATTTTGGACACCTTAATGCAAGAAGTTTCGGCGGTTTAAAAGGGATAAGTGATTACGAAGCAGTTTTTGATGCAATCGAAAATAAACTCGGCAATTCAAGGCTTAAAGAGTTTCATTCACATTTTTCCAAAATAGAATACACTAATCCGGGTGGGGAGAAAAGGCATCTTACATTTGCGGATGCCGTTTACGGTCCGGATTTTGAACCGTTGGCAGAGCTTACCGCAAAAAGAAACTGCTCACCTGTGTTTATTTGTGAATCGGCAGGTACTCAGGCGGAAGATGCTTTATATATGCTTAATGCATATAAGCAATTTGAAAAATAACAGCTTGTGAAAGGACTGAATTCCTGATGAAAAAAATCCTTGTTATCCACGGACCCAATATCAATCTAACCGGTATAAGGGAAAAAGGCGTGTATGGCTCAAAAAGCTTTGAGCAGATAAACGATGATATTAAAAAATGGGCAGAAGCGCTTGATATGCAGGCGGAGATATTCCAGTCCAATTACGAGGGTGCAATAATCGACAAGCTGCAGGAAGCAATGGGAAAGGTAAGCGGTGTGGTTATGAATCCGGGAGCTTACACACATTACAGCTATGCCATTCGCGATGCTGTGGCTTCTGTGGGGTTGCCGGTGGTGGAAGTGCATATGTCAAACATACATGCGCGTGAAGAATTCAGACATCATTCGGTTATTGCTCCTGTTTGCAAGGGACAGATATGCGGTTTTGGTGCCGACAGCTACCGCCTTGGATTAGCGGCACTTTCGGATTTGATTTAAAGTGTGTATTAAATAAATTTGGAAAAATGCTTGCATTGGAGTATGTTTTAAGATAAAATAAATAATGCTAATATCTGTCTTTATGTGCCGCAGCCGTAAAAAGAAAAAACTCTGACGGAAGATGACGCGGTATTTTTCCAAGCATAAGTTTGGAATGCGTTAAGACAAACATAAAATAACAGTTGTAAATAATGGAGGTTTTTCAATGATTACAGCAGGCGATTTTCGCAATGGCGTGACATTTGATATCGATGGCAATGTATTTCAGATTATTGAGTTCCAGCATGTAAAACCGGGTAAAGGTGCAGCTTTCGTTCGTACCAAAATCAGAAATGTTATTACAGGTGCAGTAACTGAAAGAACTTTCAACCCAACCGAAAAATTCCCAACCGCATTTGTTGAAAGACGCGAAATGCAGTATCTGTATGCTGACGGCGACCTCTACTACTTCATGGATAACGAAACCTATGAAAATGTTCCAATCAATGCAGATAAACTTGGCGATGCTTTCCGTTTCGTAAAAGAAAATACAGACTGCAAAATCCTGTCCTACAAAGGTTCCGTATTTGGTGTAGAACCACCAAACTTTGTTGAACTGGTTGTTACAGCTACCGAACCGGGCGTTAAAGGCGATACTGCTACAAATGTTACAAAACCTGCTACTCTGGAAACAGGTGCAGAAGTTAAGGTTCCAATCTTCATCAACGAAGGTGAAAAAATCAGAATCGATACTCGTACAGGCGAATACATGGAACGCGCTTAATCGAGTTTTATCGATACAAACGGTCTGGTATTTTCCGTACGGGATAATCGGACTGAAAAAATAAAAATTATCGTGCGGGGAAATGGTGATTGCTATGACACTTACAGAGAAAGTTGCTTACCTTAAAGGTTTGGTAGACGGTCTTGACATTGATGCAGCTACCAAAGAAGGCAAAATTATCAAAGCTATGGTAGACATTCTTGATGATATGGCTTTGACAATTTCTGACCTGGAAGACGAAGTTGCCGACCTGGACGAACAGGTTGAACTTATCGACGAAGATTTGGACACCCTGGAAGAAGATTATTATTCTCTCTTCGACGAAGATGATGACGACGAATGCGACGGCGATTGTGATGATTGCTGCGATTGCGACGGTGACTGCGAAGATTGCGATTGTGAAGACGATTGCGAAGATTGCGATTGCGGTCATGCACATGGTCATCATGACTGCGACTGCTGTGGCGATGACGACGAAGAGCTGTATGAAGTAGAGTGCCCAAAATGCGGCGATCTGGTTTACATTGACGGTGAAATGCTGGATGCAGGTTCTATTGCTTGTCCAAACTGCAAAGAACTGCTCGAGTTTGTTACCGACTGTGACTGTGACGATTGCAATAACGACTAATACCCTTATATAGAAGGCTGAATAAAAATCCCCCGATGCTTTGGCATCGGGGGATTTTTTATGAAAATATCATTAAGCAAGATGTACTGTTTATAAAAACCTGAGAAAGAAATGATAAGCACGGCATATTAGTATTTATAAAGCAGCGGATTTTGAAGTGTGTTAATTGAAAATAAGGGGATAGCTTGTGTAGAATGAAAAGAAAATCCGATGCAAAAAACGGAATTAAAATGTATAAAAATTCGAGATTTTGTGTGAAAAAATATACAAAGATTGTGTATGTTAATACAATATCAATGTTGTTTCAAATGAGACAAAAAGTGTCCGACTTTTTTTGATTTCATTCATAGATTAGCAATAAATCGTGTTGACAAACACAGTATAAGTAGATATAATACTAAAAGGTAATTGTATAAATCCACATAATTTATGGCTTAGTGATTTGTGATTGTCCATAATTTAACAGAAAAAGTATGATAAAATTATGACAAAGTATGCACAATAATTAAGTAGCTTTATTAAAGGGAGTTTTAGCTTTGTCGCAAAAAATGAAGAATGCAATTTTTGTATGTTTATTTGTGGCAGCTACGGCGGCGATAGTGTTGTGGTCTTTCCAGAACAGAACTCGTTACCGACCAGCTTCGGCGGTGAACTTTGTTATGAACACCATTGTGGAGCAACGAGTATTCGGCAAGGGGGCCGAAAAAACGGTGGAAGAAACATCCGCCGGTCTTGCTGAGTTTGAAAAGCTTGTTTCAGCTTATTTCCCAAACAGCGAGATAGTAAAAATTAACGAGGCGGCGGGGGAACACCCGGTTGAAGTTTCCGAACAAACAATGCAGCTCTTAAAACTTGCCAAAGAGTATTCGCAGCAGTCAAACGGAACTTTTGATGTAACAATAGCGCCTCTTACAATGGAATGGAATATTACGGGCAGCAATCCTCATATACCGGATGAGGAAAGCATCCAAAGCTTGCTTGGGCTTGTGGATTGCAATTCACTGGTTTTGGATGAGGAAGCCGGCACCGCCATGCTTGAGAAAAAAGGTCAGGCAATTGATTTGGGCGGAATTGCAAAAGGCTATTCCTGCGATATATTCCGACAGGCGGCAGAAAGAAACGGTGTCACTTCGGGATATGCATCAATTGGCGGGAATATAGTTGTAATCGGGAAAGCGCCGGATGGAAGCGATTATCGCTTCGGTATACGCGATCCGCGCGGTGACCAATCAGAATTCATCGGTACGCTCGCTTTGGAGGGCAAAACAATGGCAACCTCCGGTGATTACGAGCGTTATTTTGAAGAAGATGGTGTAAGGTACCATCATATCTTGAATCCACGCACAGGTTATCCCAGCGACAGCGGTTTGATTTCGGTGTCGGTAATATGTGAAGACGGTGCGTTGGCGGATTACCTTTCCACTGCAATTTTTGTGCAGGGAAAAGAAGAAGCGTTCAAGGTTATGGAAGGGCAAGAATTCCAGCTTGTTCTTGTAGACAAGGACAAAAAAGTATGGATATCGCCTGAATTGAAGGATAACTTCCAAATCAATCCTGAAAAACAGGGAGCGTATTCTTTTGAGTTTTATGGAGAGGAGCAGTAAAATGCCTCGAAGCTCCAGCCAAAAGGCAAGAAAAATCGCAACAATGGGACTTTTGTTTGCATTGGCGATAGTTTTCTCGATTTTGGAAGGTATGGTTGCCATACCGACAATGCCGGGGGTCAAGCTTGGACTTTCCAACATTGTCACAATGTTTTGCCTCTTTTTTATGGGAGCGCGCTATTCATTTACCTTGATTTTTCTCAAGGCATTTTCAGCGCTTGTTACCCGTGGGGCAGTTGCAGCAGCACTTAGCTTATCGGGCGGGCTGCTGTCTTTAAGCGTGATGCTTTTGCTGACACAGCTGAAAAAGCACAAGCCAAGCTTCTTGGTTATAAGCGTTTTCGGTGGTGTGTTTCATAATATTGGGCAGCTAATAGTTGCTCAGTTAATGGTAAATGTTCCGTTGTATTATGTAATGCTTCCCATTTTGCTTCTTTCGGGAGTGATTATGGGAATTATTACAGGAATGCTGCTGCGAACATTAATGCCATACATGCAAAAGTTAAATGTTCTGGACAAGGGTTAAGAACAAAGGGTTTATCATGGTCAAATTATTTTGTACTGGAGGGTACTATTGTGTCGAAGAAATCTTTACCAGGTGTTCATGTGCCACACTTTAAGCACACCGAGGAATGCGCTCCTGTAAGAATGCCAGTTCCAGCCAAGGTTGAGATATCTCTCAGCCAGCACTTGGGTGCTCCTGCTGATCCCACTGTAAATGTAGGGGATTATGTAAAGGTTGGTCAGAAAATTGGTGATTCCCAGGCATTCATGTTTGCTCCAATCCACTCTTCCGTTTCCGGTAAAGTAGTTGGTTTTGGTCAGATCATGAACTTCATCGGTATGCCACTCAAAACTGTTATCATTGAAACAGACGGCAAACAGGTTGTGCATGAAAGCGTTCAGCCACCAACCGTAACCAACAAAGCTGAATTCATTGCTGCTTTGAAAGAATGCGGTCTGGTAGGTCTGGGTGGTGCAACATTCCCAGCTCACATCAAATTCAATGTTAAAGACGAAGATAACATTGACTCCCTGATCCTTAACGGTGCTGAATGTGAACCATACCTGACCAGCGACTACCGTACAATGATCGATCGTACCGAAGACATCATGGACGGTATCCGTGCTATCCAGAAATATCTGGGTATCAAAAATGTTTACATCGCAATCGAAGACAACAAACCAAAAGCTATTGAAAAACTCAGACAGGCTGCTGGAAATGATGCTTCCATCCATGTATGTCCACTGGAAGCTAAATATCCAAAGGGCGGTGAAAAAATCACCATCTTTGAAACAACCGGTCGTACAGTTAAAGAAGGCAAGCTTCCTTCCCACGAAGGCTGCATCCTTTCCAACATTACTTCCGTTGCAACCATCGGTTCTTACCTGAGAACAGGTATGCCACTGGTTGAAAAATGCCTGACTGTTGACGGTACCGCTGTTGCAGAACCTAAAAACGTTATTGCTCCAATCGGTACATATTACAAAGACATCTTCAGCTTCTGCGGTGGTTATAAAGAAGAACCTAAAAAACTTATCGCAGGCGGTCTGATGATGGGTGTTACCCAGCCAAGCGATACCATGCCTGTACAGAAAGGTAACAACGGTATTCTGGCTCTGGGCGCAAGCGAAATTGACACTGACCCAGCTACCGAATGTATCCGCTGCGGTAAATGCGTACGCGCATGTCCAATGAGCTTGATGCCTGTTTACATCGACAAAGCTTACCAGGCTAACAGAATCGATGAAATGCGTTCTCTTAAACCAACCCTGTGTCTGAACTGTGGTTGCTGCTCTTTCTCCTGTCCAGCAAAACGTCCATTGACTTACACAGTACAGCGTGCTAAATTCGCAGTAATCGCTGCTAACAGAGCTGACGCTGAGAAAGCTAAAGCAGAAGCTGAGAAAAAAGCTGCTGCAGAGAAAAAATAATTTAGGGGTGAATGATTTTGGTTAACAAATTATATGTTGCTCCATCACCACACATTAGATCTAAAGTAAGCACTCAGTCCATCATGCGTGATGTTCTCATCGCACTTGTTCCGGCTGCACTTGCTTCCATCGCTATCTTTGGTGTAAGAGCTTTGTTCTTGATGTTCGTATGTGTTGCTTCCTGCGTTCTGTTCGAACTGGCTTACAGAGCTGCTATGAAGAAAACCATGACTGTTGGCGACCTGAGTGCTGCAGTTACCGGTCTTATTCTGGCAATGAACCTGCCAGCTAACCTTCCAATCTGGATGGCTATCGTTGGTTCTTTCTTCGCTATCATCGTTGTAAAACAGCTGTTTGGCGGTATTGGTAAAAACTTTGCTAACCCTGCTATCACTGCTCGTGTATTCATGCTGATGGCTTTCTCCGGTCCAATGACCAGCTTTATGACTGCTAACGGCGGTGCAACTCCTTTGAACACTCTTAAAACCGGTTCTACCGAAGGTCTGAGCCTGATCAGCCTGATGACCGGCTTCCAGCCAAGCGAAGCAGGTATGATTCTGAACAACGGTATCGGCGGTGCTATGGGTGAAGTTTGCGGTCTCGCACTCATCCTGGGCGGTATCTACCTCGTTCACAAAAAAGTTATCACTGCTACAATTCCTGTTGCTTTCATTGCAACTGTGTTTGTTCTTTCCTTCCTGTGCGGCCGTAACGGTCTGTACGACATCTTCTCCGGCGGTCTGATGCTGGGTGCTATCTTCATGGCAACTGACTACGTTACTTCCCCAACTACCGAAAAAGGTAAACTTATCTACGGTATCGGCTGTGGCGTACTCACAATGATCATCAGAGCTTTCGGCAGCTATCCAGAAGGCGTTTCCTTCGCTATCCTGCTGATGAACATTGTTACTCCTCACATCGACGCTAAATGCAGAGCTAAAGCATTCGG
>JAFYSU010000013.1 GCA_017559185.1 Oscillospiraceae bacterium | reverse complement strand
CGGTTGTTCCGCCAGGAGCATAGCCGGGTAGCCGCGTATGGATGGGATAAACGCTGAAGGCATCTAAGCGTGAAGCCCACCTCAAGATTAGATATCCCATGGAGTAATCCAGTAAGGTCACTTGTAGACTACAAGTTTGATAGGTCGGAGGTGTAAGCAGAGTAATCTGTTCAGCTGACCGATACTAATAGACCGAGGGCTTGAACTACTTCGATTAATGAGCAATCTCTTATTCACTTTCAATACCAAGCTTTATATACGGTATAACCCTGTATATAGTCAGTGTCTTTAACAGCGAGGGTCCACCCGTTCCCATTCCGAACACGGAAGTTAAGCTCGTCTGTGCTGAAAATACTTGGCTGGAGACGGCCCGGGAAAATAGGTCGATGCTGACACAATACTTTGCGAAGTTTACCCCGATAAGGGGTGAACTTCGTTAAAGACAATTTTATATTCCTCCTTAGCTCAGTTGGCAGAGCGCATGACTGTTAATCATGATGTCGCTGGTTCGAGCCCAGCAGGGGGAGCCAAAAAAGACGGTTACTTTTGTAATCGTCTTTTTTCTGTATTTATGTCGTAAGGAAATAATATCGTTTGAACATTATTTGATGTTTTGCCTTGGCAAAAACTATGTTGCAATACCTGCGGATTTATGCTACAATATAAAAAAAGGCGGTGACTTTATGAAAATAAAAGAAATGGAAAAACTTACAAAACATTGCGATTTGTATTTTGAACAAACCGAGCATACGGTTTTGCATCCGATTGCCGAAAACGAACTCCATATTGATGTGCTGTTATATTCACCAAACGAAAAATATCCATTTTGGAAATTGGTTACAATGGGTGCAAGCGATTATAAAATGCCTGCTGTGCAGAACACGGTTGGGCTATATAACGAATATATGATGTTCGTTGCACCCGATGTTGATTTAACAAATAAAGATGTTTTAAAGTGGTATTATAATAAGCTGCTTTTGTGTGCTACCTTTGCGTATTACAACAAAACCCATATTACTTATGCTCATAGCTTTGAATGGGAAAACAAAGACCCGAACGATGAAATGATCGGTGCTTTTATAGAGTTCCCTCAAATTATAGAAACCCCCGATGTATTGCACTGTAAGCTTGGGTTGCTAAAAACCGTTGCGTGTCTTCAGGTAGTGCTGTTAAACAAACAAGAATTGAATATGCTTATGGAAATAGGTCCGCAAGCGTTCAGTTGCCTTTTGTATCCCGAAGACGGTTCATACCCTCATTTTCTAAGCGAGCAGCATAGGAGCGAAAAATTTTAAAGTTTAGCTGATAAATAAAAGGAGCATATAAAAATGAAAGTTACGTTACTTGGTGATTCTATCAGACAACAATATGGCCCTAAGGTTGCCGAACTTCTTGGCGACGAATTCGAAATATGGGCACCCGAAGAAAACTGCAGATTTGCAAAATATACCTTGCGCGGCTTGTTCGATTGGGCTTCTAATATCGAAGGCTCGCAGATTGTTCATTGGAACAACGGTCTTTGGGACCTT
>JAFYSU010000012.1 GCA_017559185.1 Oscillospiraceae bacterium | reverse complement strand
CTTATTCAGGTAGCTACTCCGCTCAGTTGGATCATAAAAATACACGAAAGGACTTGATAATACCACAACTGACACTCCACACTATAAGAATTTACTGTCAGAAAATTCAAGTTAATATATAAAATAAGAAAATCCCTTATAACCTAAGGGCGCACTTCTATACCGGTTATTACATTACGGTATGTGCGTTCTCCGAAGGCAGAAGCTCCTGTGTCCGAACACATTCACATATTGCGGAATTATATTCCGTTCAAGAGTAAACTCTTGCGGCTGTCACCTATCTCATTTTACATACCTTGCATAAAGCAAGGAAATTAAACACAGGAGGAAATAAAATGGAAAACAAAGAAAAAACTCTGGCTCAATTAGAGGCTGCTCGTTTGAAGATGCAGCAGTATGAAAACAAAATTAAGCTATTTGAAAATCGCAAAAAGCATCTGGAAAAGAAAGCCGATAAGCAGCGTACCCACCATCTTTGCAATATGGGCGGTGCTATACAAAGTATTTCCAAGGAAGCCGACTCTCTTACAAGAACAGAGTTTTATTCTCTGATGGAACAAATATTTGCTTTGCCAAATGTTCAGGAGCTGGTTGCACAAGCTGTGCAAAGGCATGAAGAAAGAAGTGATACATAATGGCGTTATATCACTTCCATGTAACACAAATCAAACGCAGCGAAGGTCGAACTGCCGTTGCCAGTGCTGCCTATCGTGCCGGAGAAAAACTTCATAACCTATGGGATGGCGAAACCCACGACTACACCAAGAAAGGCGGTGTTATTCTTGCAGAAATTATTTTACCGGAACACGCACCAAAAAGATTTTATGACAGGTCAACACTTTGGAACGAGGTTGAGCAGGCGGAAAAGAATTATAACGCTCAGCTTGCTTACAGCTTCGATATAGCTTTGCAAAATGAATTTTCATTGGAAGAAAATATTGTACTGGCACGAGAATTTGTCCAAAAACACTTTGTTTCCGATGGCATGATTTGCGACCTTGCGGTACATCTGCCAGACCGAGAAGCTGGAGGCTTCCCTAACCCACACTTTCACGTTTTAGCTCCCATTCGCCCTCTGAATGATGATGGAACATGGGGAGCCAAACAGCATCGAGTTTATAAATTAGATGCGAACGGCAACCGTATCAAAAAGGAAAATGGTCAGTGGGAATTTGATGCAGTCCCAACTACAAATTGGGGCAATCCCGAAACTCTGGATATGTGGCGTAAAGCTTGGGCAGATATGGTCAATGCAAAATTTGAAGAAAAAGGTCTGAACTGCCGTATTGACCATCGTTCCTATTCAGAGCAAGGATTGGATTTGCTTCCTACTATTCACGTAGGCCCGCATATTAGCAAGATGGAGAAAAAAGGTATTCGTACCGAAATCGGCGAGCTTAATCGCTGGATAAAATCTACCAATCGAATTATTCGTAATATGCGAGCTACCATTGCAGCACTGAAAGAATGGATTCAAGAAGCTAAAGAAATTCTGAAAGAACCACAGGAGATTTATCTGGCACAGCTGCTTAGTGAATCGCACACCATGCGAAATCAAACGGCTGCAACTTATACCAAAGGAAAAACCAAGGCTAAACAAAATAACCTGAAACGATTCATGAATGAATGCAATTATCTAAAACAGCAAGGTGTACTTACCCTTAACGATTTTGAAAAATATCTTTCCTCTGTCAGCGAAAAAGTGGAAAGCAATAAATCTTCCATGAAGCAGAAGCAAGAACGCCTAAAAGAGCTTCATCAGCTGATTGAGGATGCCAAGACTTACAATGAATTGAAACCAATTGCTGATGAGTTAAAAAAAGAAAAATATCGTTTTGCTAAAGCTAAGGAAAAATACAAGGCTGAACACGAATCAGAACTTCGCAGGTTCTACATGATAAAGCGAAAATTTAAAGAGAAAGGTTTTGAAAAGCATACCTTCCCTATTAATTCATGGCAAAAAGAAATTGCCGAACTGAAAGTTCAGCACGAAACCGACTACACTCAATACAAGCTTTTGCAAAAGGATTTGATGTTACTGTATCGAATTAAAAGTGATATAGATACAGTCATACGTGAAAAACATCCTGAAATATTGTATTCCAATAAATCAAAAGAAAATGATATTACTTTGTAAATTAAGAGGTAAAAAATGATTTATACACAAGACCAAATTGATAAAGCAAATCAAGTAAATTTAGAGCAATTTCTTCGCTCACAGGGCGAAAAATTAATAAAAAGCGGTCATGAGTACCGCTGGGAACGATACGACAGCCTTACCGTTAAAGGCAACAAATGGTTTCGCCACAGCCAATGCAAAGGTGGCTACCCGATAGATTTTGTAATGGAATTCTTCGAGAAAACATTTCCGGAAGCAGTACAAATGCTTATTGGAGAAGAAGCCGTTACAATCATTGCAGAACCAACACACAATAAAGAATTCAAACTTCCCCCTCGCTGTGAATCTAATAAAAGGATAATAAAGTATCTTACAGAGGAACGAAAACTTCCGACAGCTTTGGTAGAAAAATTTATTGCTGACGGTCTGATTTACGAAGATGACAAACACCACAATGTTGTATTTGTTGGAAAAGATGCATACGGTACTCCACGATATGCACATTGCAGAGGAACTGCCGATAAGTTCCGAATGGATGTGACAGGTTCCGATAAATCCTATGGTTTTTGTCACCGAGGAAAAGGAACTGAATTGTATGTATTTGAATCACCTATTGATATGCTGTCCCATATTGCCCTGTATCCGCTTGCATTTGAGGAACAAAGTTACCTTTCCTTGGGTGGTGTTTCACCTAAAGCATTAGAGCGTTTTCTTGCTGAACGCAAAGATATTGAAACTGTTTTTTTCGCCACCGATAATGACGAAGCAGGAAACAAAGCCGCAGAAAAATTAGCTGAAATAATACCAAATGAAATATCCGTATACAGATTTCTCCCCCATGCAAAAGACTGGAATGAAGAATTGATAAACGATAAAAACGGACTTTTAAACGATGACTTTGTAACTATCGGTATACTAAAACGCAAACATTCTCCCCCAACAGTTCCCATGATATGTATGAATGATGTTGAACAAACGGAAGTGGACTGGCTCTGGTATCCCTATATCCCTTTTGGCAAATTAACCATTATACAAGGCAATCCCGGTGAGGGCAAAACTTTCTTTGCCATGCAGCTTGCAGCGGCTTGTACCAATCAAAAATTTTTGCCGGACATGGAACCCTTTGAGCCATTCAATATGATTTTTCAGACAGCCGAAGATGGTCTGGGTGACACTATAAAACCAAGGCTTGTTTCATCAGGTGCGGATTTAAAACGAGTATTGGTTATTGATGACTCTGAAAATCCGTTATCCCTTGCAGATAACCGAATTGAAAAAGCAATCAGAGAAAACAACGCCAAGCTTATGATTATCGACCCTTTGCAGGCATTTCTTGGTGCCAATGTTGATATGAACAGAGCAAATGAAGTAAGACCTGTTTTCCGTAAACTTGCAGATATAGCTCAAGCTACAGGCTGTGCCATTGTGATGATTGGACACTTAAATAAGGCATCGGGAACACAAAGTACTTATCGTGGACTTGGCTCCATTGATATTGCTGCTGTTGTACGAAGTATTTTGTTTGTAGGCAAAGTGAAGAATGACCCCACCACACGAGTAATTGTTCACGAAAAAAGCTCTTTAGCACCTCCGGGACAAGCATTAGCTTTTTCACTGGGAGATCAAAAAGGTTTTCGTTGGATTGGTGCTTACGATATTTCTGCCGAAGATTTACTTGCCGGCGGTGAAGGTACTAAAACAGAACTTAAGCAGGAGCAAGCAATCCGTATGATTTATGAAATGCTTGACGGCGGAATGGAAGTTTCTGTTTCGGAAATCAACAAAGAAGCTATCGAGCGCGGCATATCCGAAAGAACAGTCAGACTTGCAAGAAATCAAATAAAAAATGACCTCTGCAGCGAACGCAGAGGCAAGGATTGGTGGGTTTGGCTGAAAGGGCAAAAAAGTGAAACGGCAATGGATGTATAGGTTCCAAAAGTTTGCCGCTTTGCCGTTTCGTTACTACAAAAATTAGGAGGCTGAATTATATGAAAGAAGTTCCTATATGGGAAAAATCAAACCTGACGCTGGAAGAAGCTGCGGCTTATTCAGGAATAGGTATAAATAAATTAAGAGAAATCACCAACAACGACAGATGCGATTTTGTGCTTTGGGTTGGAACAAAGCGTTTAATTAAACGAAAACTGCTGGATAAATTCACAGAACAATGCTACTCCATTTAACCGCTGTTAACATATGAATATTCCCATGGAAAAACGAGCCTTGATATGATAAAATGGGAATGCGGCGAGATTGGTTTTTCGTTGCATGTACGTCATATCAGGGCTCTTTTCATACAGAAAGGATATTACCTCTATGTCTGAAAAAAGAAAAGATAAGAAAGGTCGTATTTTACGTACCGGAGAGAGCCAACGAAAAAACGGAATGTATGAGTTCCGTTACACAGATTCCAACAAAAAGCGTCGTTCCATTTATGACATGGATTTAATGAGTCTTCGCAAAAAAGAAGATGAAATTAAACTGATGCATCACGAAGGAATTGATTATGCCGGAGGCGAAATCACCGTAATTGAGCTACTTGAACGTTATATCAGTCTTAAGCGTGGTGTTCGCTACAACACAACCACAGGCTATATGTTTGTAATGAGTGTTGTAAAAAAAGAAGCCTTTGGTCAAAGAATTATTCGTGACATTAAAATGTCCGATGCAAAGCTGTGGTTTATTAAACTGTTTGATGACGGTTATTCCTACAGCACCATTGCCTGTATCCGAGGAGTTATAAAGCCAGCATTCCAAATGGCTTACACCGAAGATATTATCCGCAGAAATCCATTTGAGTTCCGCTTGGACATAATCCCAAACAATACCCAAAAACGAGTGGCATTGTCACCAAAACAGCAGGAGCAATTTCTGAACTACATAAAAAATGACAGTCACTTCTGCCAATACTTAGATGAAATAAAAATTCTGCTTGGTACGGGAATGCGAATAAGCGAGCTTTGCGGTCTAACAATTGCTGATTTAGACTTTGACCGCAGAAGAATTCGTGTGGATCATCAGCTGGTAAGAACCCGAGATGGAAAACGCTATATCGAGAAAACCAAAACAGAATGCGGCTGCCGCTACATACCAATGTGCGATGAAGTCTATGAAAGTTTCTACAATATTCTTTCCAACCGAAAGAAACAGAAAAAAGAAATTATGATAGACGGATATGCAGGATTTATCTTACTGGATAAAAACGGCAATCCCAAAGTTGCAATGCACATCCAAAAGGTAGTGCAGCGAATATGCGAGAAGTACAATGAAGAAAATATCATTCCCCTCCCACGCATTACACCGCATGTATTTCGACACACATTTTGTACAAACATGGCAAATGCAGGCATGGATTTAAAAAGCCTGCAATATCTTATGGGGCATTCGGATGCCAGCGTTACCCTTAATGTGTATACTCACAACAGTTACGAAAAAGCTGAAGAATCAATGGCACGCATTGTGTCCTTTAATGGAAGACAACACGAAGAACCACAGCTCCGATGCTTTTGCTGAACGATTAGAACTGTTGCCCAGCATTTGGAAGTTTATACACCATATTCAAGTACCACATTTAGTACGCCATTTGCCTGAATATCTGCGTATAACTATGTAGAGCTGTGTATAACCGCCCTTCAAAATTTATGTAAAACTAACAAAAAATAGGTTTATAAAGACCTATAAAGAGGTGAAAATGCATGATTAATATACTTTTTTTGTGCCACGGCAACATCTGCCGCAGTCCAATGGCTGAATTTGTAATGAAGCACCTTGTCCGTCAAACAGGCAAAGAAAACGAGTTTTACATCGCATCCGCAGCAGTAAGCCGCGAGGAAATCGGCAGCGATACCCACCATGGCACACGCAAAAAACTGCGTGAAATGGGCATACCGTTCACTCCTCGTGCAGCGGTACAGGTAACCCCTTCCGACTATGACCGCTATGACTACATTCTGCTTATGGATGCAAGCAACATGCGAAACATTAAACGCATTATTCCAAACGACCCGCAAAACAAAATCAAGCTGCTTTTGGAATATGCCAACCGCAGCGGTGAAGATATTGCCGACCCATGGTATACCGGAAATTTTGACGAAACCTACGACGATGTTTTAGCAGGATGTACGGGACTGCTTAAAACAATTAAATAAAACCAAACCATAAAAAATGTCAGGTGCTTAATGCACCTGACATTTTAATTTTTATTAATACTTACTGTCAGTTGTTATTGCAGTATGCTTCACAGGTATTTCCTGAGGCATTACATCAATAACCGTGTCGTTATGGTTTTTAATTTTAAACTGACTAAGCAGATTTTTAAGATTATCTGCCTGTTCGGACAGCTGTTCGCTTGCAGCGGCAGACTCTTCTGCGGTAGCAGAGTTTGTCTGTACAACGCTTGCGATTTGGTCAATACCAACAGTTACTTCTGCAATGGATCTTGCCTGATCATCTGCTGCTGCTGCTATCTTATCAATGGTACCTGCGGTAGCCTGTGAGCTTTCAACCACTCGCACCAGCGATTCCGCTGTATCATGTGCAAGCTGTGTACCTTTTTTAACAGCCTGAATAGAACCTTCAATCAAAGCAGCTGTATTCTGGGAGGCTTCGGCAGATTTGCTTGCAAGGTTTCTAACCTCATCTGCAACAACCGCAAAGCCTTTGCCTGCTGCACCAGCTCTTGCGGCTTCAACTGCAGCGTTAAGTGCCAAAATGTTTGTCTGGAATGCAATGTCTTCAATAGTTTTAATAATCTTGCCGATTTCAACCGATGTCTGGCTAATTTCATCCATTGCCGCAATCATTTCACTCATCTGGCGGTTACAGGAAACTACCTCCTGGCCACCTTGAGTAGATTGTTCACGCGCAACACCTGCGTTTGCAGCAGTATCTTTAATGTGATTAAGTATGTCATTTATGGTTGCTGCAAGTTCCTCAACCGATGCTGCCTGTTCTGTTGTTCCTTGACTGAGTGCCTGTGCTCCTGCGGCTACCTGACTGGAACCTGCAGCTACCTGGTCAGCAGTTACATTCACAGTACCCAAAGTCTTACTAAGTTTTGCATTCAGTTTATCCATGGATACAACAAACTCTTGAAGTTCACCTACATAGCACTCACGGTCTTTGCTTTCAACAACAAAGTTACCATCAGCCATTTCACCCAAAACATAGTTTACATCCTGTACCATGCGTTTAAGGTTGTCAGCCATGTACTGGAATATCTGGAAAAGCTCACCTATTTCGTCATGGTAGTCACTATGTATGTTTATATCAAAGTTACCTCTTGCAACTTTGCGAGAAGCTTCGGTAAGCACTTTAAGTGGTCGGAGCATATAACGGAGCAGGAAACTAAGTACTGCAATAATATAAATTGCTGCCAAGAAACTAAGTATTGCCATCCATTTAGTCATGAAGTTAACTCTGGAATCAATATCGGTCGAATAAACCGCTGTCTGGCACCACCAAATTTCACTGCCTGCTTGAATTGGATTAAGGCATCTTGTTACACGACCGCCATCTTCACGGGTGGTTTCAATAATAAATGCATCTTTACCTGCCATACCGGCAAGGATTTCTTCCAATTCATCCTGATTAGGGGTAAAGTCACTAATATTTTTACCAATGTCTTCAGGTACGCTGTCATAAATAATGTCGCCTGTTTTATTATAAATGGTAGCGTACATGCTTGGGTATTTTTCGCTGGAAATATCAATTCGTGTCAAAGTGTCAACATCAATATCAGTCAACGCTACACCAATAAATTCACCATCTATAATGATTGGCTGAGAATATGTAACAAACTGGTTTCCATCTTCTTCATAAGGCTCGCTAACAATTGCTTGTCTTGTATCTTTTGCATCTTTGTAATATGCCTCATTAGCATAGTCAGCGTAAACCTCGTCATACTGCTCATGTGTTTCAACATTCTCGTAATCAATATAAATGCAGTAATCCGGAAGATTGTACTGGAACTTATAAGGTTCAAAATATACACCCATACCAGCAATATTGCTGTTATTTCTTACAGTCGAAGATGCTGTTCCGCGAATATACTGCTCAATATCATAGTTTGCAGCTGTAAGCGAGTAAGGGTAAAGCAAACTGTGGCAAAGGCTTTCCGCAACTGGGTTTGTAGGTACAACTCCCAACGAAGGGTCTTCATCTATAAGTTTATTTTGCAGTACAATATAATCCTGCATATCTACCGCAGCACTTTCTGCATCGGTAAATACCTGCTGTACCTTCATACTGTTCGCACGGGACATTGCATCAAGCTCGCCCTGAATACCTTCACTAACAAGTCCCTTTGCGAACGAAGCCACTGCCAATGTAAGCAGTGTCAATGCAACAAGCAAAGCTCCACATATATTTACGGCCATTTTTCTTACTAGACTTAGATTTTTATACATAATATTATTCGTGCCCTTTCTTAATTTTTTCCTGCTCTAAAAATTATGTCCACATCAACCTTTCAAAGCTTTCAATGCTCATTGGTTTTGCATAATAGTACCCTTGTGCACAGTTGCATCCTGTACTTCTTAAAAGTTCCGCTTGCTCTGCGGTTTCAACACCTTCAGCAACTATAGGAAGATTTATATCCTGTATCATCCTTATTGTTCCCTGAAGTATTCCGCGACCTATTTCGTCACTCAATCTGCCCTTTTGTAAAAACTTCAAATCAATTTTTATAACATTTACAGGTATATCCTTTAGTGCATGAAGTGATGAGTATCCGCTTCCAAAATCGTCCATAGAAAAGCAAAAACCTACCTTTTGCAAAGTAACTATAACCTCATACAACCTTGCAGGACAATCGGTATACGCACTTTCGGTTATTTCCAGCTCCAATAAATGCGGCGGTATTTCATAACGCTTTACCAAGTTTACAAGCTTGTCACAAAGGTTTTCGTCATACAAATGCACTCGCGATACATTTACCGATATCGGCACAGGGCTGCGCCCTTGGTCCATCCATTTGCGTATAAGCCTGCACGCAAGCTCCCACATGTACTCATCAAGCCTTAAAATAAATCCGTTGCGCTCAAAAAGCGGTATGTAGCTTCCCGGCATCATTAAACCAAATTTAGAATGATTCCAGCGTGAAAGTGCTTCTGCCCCAATTATTTTACCTTCGTTCAAATCGAACTTAGGCTGAAGATACATTTCATACTCTTCTTTAACCAAAGCCTTTTCCATGCTGGTTATTATTTCATGCTCTCTGTTAAGTGCCTCTGTCATGGACTGGTCATAAAACGCCCAGCGGTTTATGTAGCTGCCCTTTATAATTTTTTGTGCCATTGCCGCATGGTCACACAATACATCCACCGCTTCGCCATCATAATTATCCACACGCGCTATACCTACTGAAATTATAAATTTAAACGCTATTGGATAAGTGTTTATGCGCTTTTCAAGTTCTTCAATAAGTGCTATAACCTCTTCTTCGGGTCTTGTAAGGCACATGCAAAAAATGTCTCCTCCAAAATGCCCGTATGTTTCTCCCGTTTGTGCAAGGTCACTTATTATTGACCCGAAATATCGCAAAACAGCATCTCCGTCTTTCATGGAGTACAGCTCATTTATAAGCTTAAAACGGTCAATGTCCAAACTGAGAATATAATGTGTTTTATCACTTTCAGTCATCAGCTTTTGGGTTGTTTTCACCAAAAATGCCGACTTATTATAAACACCGCTTACCAAGTCAAACTCTGCATGATAATTAAGCGCCCTTTTCTTTACCATGTCATCGTTTATATCGGTAAATATACCAAACACTACCGTTTTTCCTTCACGGCTGTATTGCGACAGCATCATCCTAAACCAATGATATTCGTTATTCGGAGTAAGCAGACGCAGGTTAATTTCTCCGCTTCCCCCGCTTTTTGCTTTTTTTCTGAATTCAATTGAAACACTAACATCATCCGGATGTATAACACCGTCTTCAATCATTACTGCAGACAACATTCGCCCGTTGTAATCCCCTGCAATCAACTCTTGAACATAATCAGACACTACTTCCTGACCGCTTTCGGGATAGTATTCAAATATTACCGAATTTGTTGCCCGCAGAATGGATTCGTAACAAAAATCATTAAACCATTGATTTTGCAACAACACACATTCTTCCAAACGCATACTTAATTCCACACCACCTGTCTGAACAAACACAAACTACTTCATTTAATTATCCTGCTGTTTATTTTAATATAAATACCAATCAATCCAGTTAATTTCGCCACAATTACACTATAATCATAAATATTGTACAACATTTTTCACAAAATTTCCAGATGTTTTGACAAAACATTAACTTTTAAAATGAATTTCGTCATTTTGTATCAGTTAATATAAAAAAAAACATACTTACCGCACAAACCATTTGTAAAAACTGCTTAATTAATAGCATTTCGAATTTACATTAATAAAATAGGAGGATATTCCCCTATGCCTTTTAATGCACAGATATGGAATATCCCCATGTTAAGCTATTAATTTTATTTACCGCTACATGCTCATATCATAAAAACAGCATCGGCATTTTCCCTGCTCTTTTGCCATGTAAAGTGCCCTGTCAGCCTTTTCATAAAGCGCATCATTGTATCCACCGCTTGAAAAAGCCACCCCAACACTAAGCGATACCCCCGGCAGGTCTCCCGAAATATCCTTGAGAATTCTGTTTATCTCCATTATCTTTTTCTCTACGGCAGCTGACTGACTTTCATCAAAATTCAATAGTATATTTGCAAATTCATCTCCGCCAATTCGGAACAGATAATCTCCGCGGCTTCTGAAGTTGCTTTCAAGCACCGAAACAACATTTTTAAGCACTTGGTCTCCTACTACATGACCGTAGGTATCATTTATATATTTGAAGTCATCAACATCCATCAGCAAAAGTCCCACCGGCATATCCATGCTCTTCAGCATACCGCTTATCTGTTCAAATGATGCTCTGTTAAGTGCACCAGTAAGAACATCATGCTCGGCTTTGTACTTAAGCGAGCTTGCATTTGCCGCATTGTTCATATTCTGCTTGTATATATTATTGTAAACTCCAACCAAACAGTTATACTCGTACACTTCGGTATATTCAAGCAGCGACCTATTGCGTATACACTTCATAAACAGCTTTAACGGACCAACAACAAATTTTGAAAATGTATAAAATGACAGCAAATTCAAAACAAGCATAACTATTGTGAAAACGCGCTGGGCTGAAATAGCATTGTAAAGGTCATCCGCACTTGAAACCTGACATTCTTCCTGCAATGCAACAATTTCATTGGTAAAAAGTGCCGCATTTTTTTCAATATCATGCTTTGCCTGTTCGTACTCATCGTCAAACACTATCTGCCGCGCTTTGTCAATCATTTGCTGTGGGGTAAGCTGCATATCCTCGGGAGTAAGCAGTGTTTCGGCAACTTCAATAGGAATAAGGTTCATGTCATACCCCTTTGCCGTTGACACCAGCTTCATTGAATAATATTCACGCTTCATCAAATCCTTCGACAGCTGAACGGATTTTTCCAACGATTTTGAAAGCTCATCATCTGTATGCAGCATATCCAAATCCGCAAGGGCTTTTTCTCTGCGCTTGGTAACATTAGCTTCTTCAAAATACGCTTCCATATGCTTTACATTATTATTTTGAGCATACAAGCGCACCTGCTCCGTCAAATAATCGGATGCTGTAGTTACCATGTCCGCCTTTTCTTCCGCAATTATGTAGTTTCTTGTGCTGGTCATAAGATTTTCGTATCTTGCCAGTACAACGCTTGTCGCTGCAAGCAATCCTATGCACAAAAAGCATGAGGTAACTATTATAAATGTGTTTAAAAAACTTATTCGAATACCTCGATTTGATTTTCTGTTAAATATATCGTTCATTTTTATTCTCTTCCCTTCCGTACAACACTTACAACATCATCATTCTTCTTATTTTACACTTAAACCACTTTACTTTTTTATTTTACTACTTTGTTCCATATTTAACAAGCACTAATTGGACATTTTTAGCAAATTTGTCCTATTTTTGTTACCCCAACTAAAAAAAGGTGATGCTCATTATAACCAAGCATCACCTTTTTCAGCTTCAAACAATACATTTACAATTTGCAGGCATTTTCTGCAGCGGTAATACCGCTTGCCCATGCCCACTGCAAATTATATCCTCCGCAGTCACCGTCAATATCAAGCACCTCACCGGCAGCATAAAGACCTTTTACCAATCGGCTTTCCATCGTTTCGGGGTTGAAGTCGGCAGTACTTATTCCCCCTGCCGTTACCTGAGCATTTTCAAATCCTGCCACACCGCTAACCTTGGTTTCAAAGTTTTTTATTGCCGCGGCAATTAGTTCTATATCGGTGTTTTTCAAATCCTTTATGTAATCAGTAAAACCATACCCCGCATATCTTAGTACCGTTCTTCCCAAACGGTTGTGAAGTATTCCTGTAAGAAAATTTTCCGTTGTTTGATTAGGCATCAAATTTCTGCGTTTTTTAAGCAGCTGTATTGTTTGCTGCAAATCCAAATCTCTTAACAGGTCAAAGCGTATAACAGCCTGTTGTTTTGATGTTGATATAGCCCTTGAAACCTCAAACACAGCCGGACCGCTTACACCCGTTTCGGTAAACTGTACTTCACCTTGACTTTCCGCAATAACTTTACCGCCCGCTTCAACCACTACCCTTGCATCAGCTCGGACACCTTTCAATGCACGAATAAAGGTTGTGTCGGTTTTCACCTGTACCAGAACAGGGTAAAGCTTTGTCATGGTATGTCCCATACTTTTTAGCAGCTCGTAACCGCTTTGTGTTCCGCCAAGCTTGCCGCATGCCATTCCACCGCAGCAAACAATAACCTTGTCTGCTTTCATCATTCCGTCATTCAGCATAACAGCAAATCCGTTTTTTTCTTTTTTTATCGCAGTAACCTCACACTCGGTTCTTACCTCAACGCCTTTTTCGTCCAGTGCAAGCCTTAAAACATCAAGCACACTTCCCGCCTGGTCAGACAGCGGATATACCCTTCCGCTGTTTTCGCAGGTTGTTATAAGTCCAAGGTTATTAAAAAATTCCAAGGTTTTTTCAGTATCAAACCTTGTCAGTGCAGCCTTTGCAAAATCTGCATCCTGTCCATGATAATGCTCTATTGAAAGATTTGTATTTGTTAAGTTGCATCTTCCGTTACCTGTAGCAAGCAGCTTTCGTCCTACTCGCGGCTGCTTTTCAAGAATGCAAACCTGTGCGCCTTTTCTTGCGGCTGTAAGAGCCGCCGCCATCCCCGATGCACCGCCGCCTATAACTATTATCTTCATTATTTTTACACCTGCTTTTTTACTCCGCTTTATTTTCTTCTTATTATAATCCATACAACTTTTACTTTGCAAGCAAAATGAAAACAGCAGCCACAATGGCTGCCGTTCTCATTACTATGGGTACTATTAGGATTTGTAAACTGTGTTGCCGTCTTTAATGGTTTCCATAACTTTAAGTTCACGAAGCAGTGTTTTGTCAACTTTAAGTGGGTTTTTATCCAGAACAACAAGGTCAGCGTTTTTGTTAACTGTAATGCTGCCTTTTGTTGCTTCTTCAAAGTACTGATATGCTGCATTGATTGTAATACCTTTAAGTGCTTCGTAAACGGAAACGCACTGGTCTTCACCCAAGGAAACACCTTTTTTGGTTATGCGGTTGGTTGCAATCCACAAGGTTTCAATCATGTTTGGTTCAATGATTGGAGCATCCTGATGGAATGTATAAGGAACATTATGTTCAATAGCAGTTCTTACAGTACTGATGCAAGCAGCTCTTTCTTTGGTGAAGTTCTGAATATGAATATCACCCCAGTGGTAAACATGTGCAACGAAGAAGGATGGAATAATTCCTGCTTCAGCTACTCTTGGCATATGTTCTTTGCGCAGCAGCTGAGCATGAACCATAACCGAACGCATATCTTTTGTATTTGCATTGGTTTCGCTTGTTTTGCTTACAGCATTAATGAACTGGTCGCAAGCTGCATCGCCGTTGCAGTGTGCAAGCACCTGCAAATTATTTTTCATTGCAAAATCAAAGTGGTTAAGAATTGCTTCTTCTTTCATTGCAGGATATCCGCGGTATTCACTTTCGCCTGCATATGGTTCAAGCATCCAAGCGGTTTTACCCTGTGGCGAACCGTCAAGCAGCAGTTTTACACCGCCAACTTTAAAGTGGTTGTTGTACTTGTTAACACTTTCTTTGAAGGTTTCCAACAGTTCCTCTTTGCTGTTGCAGTCAACATAGGAAACAATGTCAAGGTAAATCATGTTTTGAGCCTGCAGCCCCTGATAAAGACCTGCCAGCTGTTTTACAAGCAAACCTTCCTGAGCGGTAGTAACACCGTAGCTTGCATATCTTGCCTGAGCTTTAATAAATGCGCCAAACAGCTCCTGTGGAGATGGCATTGGAGTTCTCAGGGAGTTTTCAATATAATCAGCTTCTTCAAGATAACCGGTAAGACCGTTTTCGTCTTTACCAATCAAACCGCCTTCACGGCAAGGAGTGTCTACTGTAATTTCCAGTTCTTTCAATGCAAGGGAGTTGCAAACACCCATGTGACCGGATTTGTGCTGAAGCATGATTGGATGATTTGGAGCAAAGGAGTCAAGGAATGCAGCAGTTGGATGTGCTTTTTCTTCCAGATTGTTGTGGTCGTAACCTTTACCGATTACCCATGTACCCTCAGGAACATTGTTCAAGCGAATGTGAGCTTCCAGTTTTTCTTTAATTTCTGCAAAGCTTTCGGTTTCACCCAAAGCAACCTGAAGAATACCAAACGCAATACCGGAGAAATGGGAATGTGGGTCAATGAAACCAGGAAGCAGTGCTTTGCCCTGAAGGTCAATCAGTTCTGCACCGTCTTTATGTTTCATTGCATCGTCATTGCTGCCTACAAAAACAATTTTACCGTTCTCAACAACAACTGCTTCAGCGCATGGCAGCGCTTCATCCATTGTTACAACATCAGCATTATAATAAATCTTTTTCATAAGTCTTGTTCTCCTCATATTTTATTGGCAAAACAGGAACCCTTCCCATTTTGCAGCGTGGATTTGTGGTATGTCTTGTTATTAATTATATTTAAATTTTACATTGATAGCAAATGAAACAAAAGTACTTCAATTGAATTCATTTATTCATGCAAATTTACCCTGTAAAATTCAACAAAAAAGCGTTCGGCTTTTACACCGAACGCTTTTTTTATGTTTATCTCGATTGTTTGCCATTTCCAAGCAATGTAAGCATATTAAGGTAATTATCAATTTTTTCTTCGATTGATTTTTTATCTCTTATTACTATAGGATTATCAATTGTCCATATAGCCTCGTAAAAATCGTCAAAAACATTTTTCAATTCTCGGTCGCGTATTACACGGAACAAGCTTTCACCGTTATCACGATTAAGGCGAAGATACTGTATGTTGCTGGAAAGATAAACACAAGGATTTGAGCAGTTTTTGAAATCATTAACAAAGTTACCTGCAACAATATACAGCTCTAAATTACTGTTTTCGGTAAAAATATCTCGGATATATTCAATGTGACGGCGTCTTTGTTCAAGGTTAAGCTTTATTTTTTCACCGTAAAAGTCAAGCTCACCATTCAAAACATATTCACAAAACGCACTGTCATAAATAATTATCCTTATATTGGATATATCCAGCGCCGAAGTAAGCATAAGGTTAAGTCGGCGCAGCTGTTCCTTATACAGGTCATCCTTATCTATTTGACTTACGCAGTTTTCAAAAATATCTATCGGCAGCAGCAACTCATTCATTCTGCCTATAAGCCAACGAATATCCGGAGAAATAATTGAATGCATATACAGCTTATTTTCAATAAAATCCTCCACATCAATATGATCCACCAAAATAGACGATTGCGATTTTTCTATCTGCACCATTGTGTCAAACATTTCGTTCGCAAGATTTTTATCCATAGATGTACTGGAAACTATTGCTCTGTGATTTTCAGAAATTACCGACATATGCATATATTGGTCACGAATAGCGAACAGTATCGAACAAGGTGCTTTTTTGCAGTTAAACACCTGAAAATCTATATCCGCATAGTTGGTAAGCATATTAATTAAAAGTATTGTATCAAAAACAATGTCCATTTCACTGCGGTTAAGGCTGATTAAATAGTGTATATGGATATTGTTTTTGTTTTCAATGTTTTCCACTATGGATTCGGTTTCAACACTTGCTATTCCAAGTTTGTCCTCCTTACCCAAGGAAAACAGGTCAGCTATCATTATAATTTCAAGCTTTTTTCTGTCGGATATTTTGCTTGATGCTGTATCAAGGTAAATTTTTTGCAGTCTTGGATTAACAACAACTTTCGCGTTGTTTTCCATTGTAAGGATGTAATTGTCGCGTTCGTTTTTACCGGAATTGCTTTGATAAGCTTCCATAAGCTTTTCGTATATTATTTCGGTAAGAAGCTGTTCATCATCTTCCCCGTACAATTCCGCCAATTTTTTTATAGCAATTTCATTGCTGGAACCAACAATAAACTTAGCTATATTATGACAAATAGTTGTAGCACTTTTATTGGCAGGAAGAATACTTCCCGATATCCATTTGCTGATGTAGCTTACATCATAACCCAATGCATTAGCCAAGGCATAATTTTTCTGATTTGAAATTTGAATCAATTTTTCAAGCAATTTCCCAAACTTATAACTGTTTTTTTCCATAAATTACCTACCTTTTTTATAGACTCATTGCCCGTAAAAGCCTATCCTATGCCTTAATAATACCTTTTTTTGAGCTCTTGTGCAATATTTGAGTAAATATAACTTCATTTGATTTCACCTTTAATCAACTTTTTTCAAATACCTCATCAAAAATTAATGATATACTATGAGCAACGAGTTAACGGTTCTGCCCGCTTACAACACCAATCCTTTGAAGCGTGGTATGTCTTAGGTTGGATGAAGTCAGGCGAACTTAAACTAAATTTTAAGGAGAATTGAATATGAATTTTTTAGGTATTCTTGAGCAGGTAATTGGTACCATTTCCAATACAGTATGGCCATTCTTTCTTCCTTTCATGCTGATTGTAGGTGCTTACACTGCTTTCAACGCAATTTTTAAAGTTAAAAAAGTTTCTTCCCATCCTTGCAAACTTCATCCCAAAAACATCATCGGTCCTGCATCCATCAGCTTGGGCAACATGATTGGTACAGGTGCTATCATTGGTGTTATGGGGTCCTTGAGCAAACTGGTAGGCTCCGGTCAGGCTCACTTCGAAGCAATGGCTATTTGGGCTCTTATTGGTGCATGCATCATGGTTCCTGTATCCTACAGTGAAGTACTTTGCTCCAAAATTATGAAGAAAACTCCAAAAGAATACATTGCAATGCTGCTTTCCCCAAAATTGGCATTTGTTTACATGGTTTCCTTTGCTGCACTGTACATCTTTGGTTTCGGCGGTTTCCAGTTCAGTGGTATTGACACTGTTGTTACCATCGTTTCCGAAATGTACCTTGGAATCAAGCTTTCTCAGGTACAGCGTTACCTGTTCATCATCATTCCGATGATTGCTTTTGTTTCCGGTATCGTTCTTACCAAAAAACATCACATCTTCATCAACTCCATGACCTACATGATTTTTACCGCAGTTGTAATGTACTTCATCTTCTTCATTACCTTCGTTATCAAAACAAGTGATTACATTCCAACCTTCTTTGGTCACATGATTGAAGGTCTTACCAACCCTGTTTCCGCTATGATTGGTATGCCAACCGGCTTCATCCTTGGTATGCAGCGTGTACTCCAGACCGCTGAAACCGGTCTTGGTTCCCTTTCCATGGCAGCTCAGGAAGCAGACAGTAAACCTCGTGAAGCTGCTGCTATCGCACTCATTCCATCCATCATTACAATCTGCGTATCAAGTGTTATTACCTCCTACATCTGTTCCTACGGCGTAAGAAACGGCATAATCACTCTGCCATCCGGCGCTCTGGAAAGACTCAGCGGCTACTTCAACACCGCTCAGGCTGTAACAGGTAAATTTGGTTTGTTTGTACTGTGTGCATTCACTCTGCTGTCTGCTCTCACAACTCTGCTTGGTTCTTACTTCTTCCTTTCCAAGCTGTTCAAAAACTCCGAAAACACCAACATCGCAATCTACATGGCTATTATCATTACATCTGGTACACTCGCTGTATTTGGCTTCAACATCGTATTCGACGCTGTTGACCTGCTGCTGTTCGTAGTTTGCGGTCTTCATATCGTATCTCTTTCCGTATTCGTTACCAAAACTTACAAAGAATACGCTATCGACAAAAAATAATGTCTCCATCTTTAAGAACTGCCTGCTGAAAAGCGGCAGTTCTTTTTGCATAAAAAAATCCGAAGGTATTAAACAAACCTTCGGATTTTTTTAATATTCTTTTTAAAATAACATCAGCTACAATTTTCCCGACTCACCAATCTTCCATACACCTTTGTTTTTTCGGTTGTATTCGTCAATCAGGTCGGATATTTGTGCCTGAGCAGCCTCGACTTCCGCACGAAAGTTTTTTGCCGAAACTTTAAATGCACTGTGCCCCAGAATTATCATCTGCACCAGTCTGTCGGAAGTTGCAACACGCACCCTGTGGTTTTTACCTTTTTCATAGGAAGTTTGCTCAATATAGTTGTCGGCAGTTTGTGCTTCCTTGGTGTAAACAATATGTATGCCGTTTCTTTTTTCTATCGAGCCTGCATTTCCTTTTACCTTGTATGCGTCAAAAACCAAAATTACCTCGCATTTTTTAAAGCCTCGGTAGTTTACCAAAATGTCTTCCAATAAGTCTCGTGCTGCACCTATATCCTGCTGTGCCAAACGGTTAAGGTCGTCCCATGCAAAAATAATATTGTATCCGTCAACCAAAAGGTATTCTTTTTCCGCTTTTGGTCTGTCCAGCTGTCGGAACTCCTCGCTCATCTGAACAGTTGGTGACGGCTTGTTTCGCGGCAGGTACCTTTGCGGGTCAACCTTGCCGTAGGTTCTTTCATAAATTTCCAGCAATTGTGAGTCGGACAGGCTTTCACCACTGCCTCTTTGCACTGTGCGTATGCTGTGGATTTCGGGAATTTCATCTTTTTCAAGCTTTATTCCGCTGTCCACATGCATGTACTGCTTAACTTTATCCCATTTAACAATTGTACCGCTGCCATGCTCACAGAATACCGAATCTGCCGAATTTTCCAAATCCTGTTCGGGGTCGTAGCCTATACTGTCTATAACCTCCTGCGCATTATGGCAAGGTTCATAACCGCGAAGTGAACAGGAAAGCCTTCCCAACCCGCGTGTATAAGCCGCTACATCACGGTGATAATTCTGCATTCCCGAAACAGGTGCACGCCCCGCAACAACGGTATATTCACCTTGAACTTCGGGAGCATCACACTCACCGCCCATACTTTGAATGTCGGTCATCGCTCGACCTACACACTCGCATGGAAGCTCCAACCTGAAATCATAGTAAGGTTCAAGCAGGACATTTTTAGCCTGCATAAGCCCCTGACGCACCGCACGATACACAGCCTGCCGAAAATCTCCGCCTTCGGTATGCTTTAAATGCGCCCGTCCTGCAATAAGTGTTATTTTTATATCCGTAATGTACGAACCTGTAAGAACCCCCACATACTCTTTTTCAAGCAAATGCGTAAATATAAGCCTTTGCCAGTTTATGTCCAGCATATCGGTTGAACAGTTTGTATTCACAACAAGTCCGCTTCCCCGCGGTGCAGGCTCCATGAGCAAATGGACCTCGGCATAATGCCTGAGTGGTTCAAAATGCCCCATACCCACTACTGTGGAATCTATTGTTTCGCGGTAAACTATGCTTCCTGTGTCAAACTGTACCTCAACACCAAAGCGGTCCTGTATAAGCCTTTGCAGAACTTCAAGCTGCACCTGCCCCATAAGCCTTACTCCAAGCTCCTTATGCTGTTCATTCCAATGTATGCACAGCATTGGGTCTTCTTCCTCAAGCTCACGCAGCTTTGGCAGGAACACAAATGGCTCAACCCCTTGCGGCAGTATCATACGGTAATGAAGTACTGGTTCCAAAACAGCTGTACTGTGTATTTTTTCGACTCCCAGTGCCATACCCGATTTTGTATAGTTTAATCCCGTTACCGCAACAATGTCTCCTGCGTTTGCACTTTCTGTAAGAGTAAATTTTTCACCCGAATAACAGCGCAGCTGGTCGGCTTTTTCTTCCCAGCGGTTTTCACCTTCGCCACCGCTTAGTACAGCTTTTGCTTTTAATGTGCCACCGGTTATTTTCATCCATGTAAGTCTTGCGTTTTTGCTGTCACGCGAAACTTTGAATACCCTTGCACCAAATTCATCGGAATAATTGGGCGATGTTGAATAATTTTCCAAGCCAGTCAAAAAATCCTCGACACCTTGCAGCTTTAAAGCCGAACCAAACCAACAAGGAAAAACCTTTCGCTTGGAAATAAGCTCTGCAATTTTTTTGTCACTCACTTTGCCGCTTTCAAAAAATTCTTCCATTACAGCATCATCACAAACGGCAATATTTTCGTCTCGGTCATCATTATCGCTGCTAAAATCAACACATCCGCTGCCTAACTGACCTTTTAGCTGCTCCATAATGCTTTGGCGTTCTGCTCCGTTTAAATCCATTTTATTTACAAATATAAATACAGGAAGTTCGTGACGCTGCAAAAGCTTCCAAAGTGTTCTTGTGTGGCTTTGAACACCATCGGTCCCGCTTATTACAAGTACAGCACAATCAAGCACCGACAGTGTGCGTTCCATCTCTGCCGAAAAGTCCACATGCCCCGGTGTATCCATAAGCGTAACACCTATTTTGCCAAGATTAAGCATTGCCTGCTTGGAAAAAATGGTTATTCCTCTTTCTCGCTCCTGTGCGTCTGTATCAAGAAAAGCATCCTTATGGTCAACTCTGCCAAGCTTTCGCCTTACGCCGCTCAAATAAAGCATGGCTTCGCTTAAAGTAGTTTTTCCGGCATCGACATGCGCCAGAATACCAATAACTCTGTTCATTGTATCTCCGTAAAATTCATAAAATTATTGTATGCCTTTACACTGCACCGGCATGCAGTTTCAAAATTCTGCATCTTTACAGTATGTATTACACACGGGTAACTGCAATATTGTGTGTCTTTGCAGGTTCTTCCTTTTCGGCATAACCAAACGAAGCACAAAGCAAGGGCTTAAAGCCTTCCGGAATGCCCAGCATTTTTTTGAGTTCTTCGTTTTGGTCTACAGCAATAGCACAAGCACCCCAAATAATATTGGCAATACCCAAATCAGTTGCTGCAAGCAGCATATTTTCCAACACACATCCCACATTTGCATATTCCATCCCCGCTACAATAGCAGGAGTGGACGAAACAATAATCAAAGTTTTTTCGCCAAAGTCCATGCTCTTTCCTTCACCAAAGGCTTTGGTAACAAACACTGCTGTTGCATCCATTATCTGCTTCATTACATCTTCATTCTGCACAACGGTGATATGAAGCGAGTCGTATCTTGCCATCGCCATAGGTGCTGCACAGCCCGCCTTTATAATTTTTTCCAAAGCTTCTTCAGAAATTTGCTCGGATTTATATTTTCTTACGGATACTCGTTTAGCAATAGCTTCCAATGTATTCATAACTATACCTCATTTCAAAGTTGTGTTTTAGTAAGTACATTATAACTAATACTCACAAACTTTTCTACCGCCGAAACGCACACCCATTCAAATAAAATTGTATTATGCAGATAAATGTGCTAATCTAAAACTAAAAGAAATATTTATTATTTTTAGACTTAATAAAAATCAGCTTTAATCATATATCAAAGGAGAAGTACCATGAAAATATTATTAAAAGGCGGAAATGTAGTTAATGTTTTTACAGGTGAGGTTGAACAGGCGGATGTAGTAATTTCCGACGGCAAAATTATAGGCGTTGGTGCATATGCCGATGAAACCGCTGACATTACCGAAGACATTTCCGGTAAATTTGTTTGCCCCGGATTTATTGATGGTCACATTCACATCGAAAGCACCATGCTTACACCTGCCGAACTGACAAAGCTGTGTATGCCGCACGGAACAACAGCCATTGTTGCCGACCCTCATGAAATTGCAAATGTTTGCGGTACAGCAGGTATTCGTTATATGCTTCAGGCAAGCAAAGGACTTCCAATGACTGTATATTTCAATCTGCCTTCATGTGTTCCTGCAACCCCTCTTGATGAATCAGGGGCTGTGCTTAATGCCGAAGATATCGAAGAATTTTACAATGAAGATGCAGTGGTAGGTCTTGCGGAAATGATGAACTTCCCCGGTGTTCTTGCCGATGACCCACAAGTTTTGAAAAAAATATCCGATGCTGTCAAACATAAAAAAATTGTTGACGGACATGCCCCGTTCTTGACAGGCAAAGCTCTTGATAAATACATTGCAGCAGGTGTACAAAGTGACCATGAATGTACCAATGTACAGGAAGCTGTCGAAAAAATCCGCAAAGGTCAGTGGGTAATGATTCGCCAAGGAACAGCTGCACGAAATCTTGAACAGCTTTTGCCATTGTTTGATGCACCTTACAATCACCGCTGCGTACTTGTTACCGATGACCGCCACCCTGCCGATTTGGTTAACGAAGGTCATATCGACAACATAATTCGTCTTGCTGCCGCAAACGGAAAATCTGCAATAACTGCTATACAAATGGCAACCATTCAAGCTGCCCAGTGTTTTGGTCTGCGTTATGTTGGTGCTGTTGCTCCGGGATATAAGGCAGATATTTTGGTGCTGAACGACTTGAACTCGGTTGATGTATGCGATGTATATTCGGGTGGTGTTAAGGTTGTAAGCAATAAAGTAATGTCAGCCTTTGAAACACCTGCGGTAAGCGATGAGCTTCGCGAAATTGTTTTCAATTCCTTCCATACCGAAAAGCTTACCCATTCCGATTTTATTCTTGAAGCAAAAACTCCAAAATGCCGCGTAATAAAACTTATTCCGGGACAGCTTGTAACCGATGAAGCAATAACAGATATAAACTGGGAAAACAGCAACGGAATTGATTTGGACCGAGATATTTTAAAACTTGCAGTTATTGAACGACACAAAAACACAGGTCATAAAGGTATCGGTTTTATAAACGGCATCGGACTTAAAAAAGGTGCAATAGCATCCTCCGTATCACACGATTCTCATAACATTATTGTTATCGGCACAAACGAGGAGGACATGGCTGCTGCAGCAAACCACATCTGCTCGACAGGCGGAAATGTTATAGCCGTTGACGGTGAAATTGTTTGCGAAATGCCGTTGCCTGTTGCAGGACTCATGACCGAGCTTTCGGGTGCGGAAATTTCCGTTTTAAACGAAAAAGTCCGCAAAGCCGTTTATGACTTAGGTGTTCCCGAAAACATTGAACCTTTCATGAACATGGCATTTGTAAGCCTGCCTGTTATTCCATCGCTTAAAATGACAACCTTTGGTCTTGTTGATGTTAATAAGCAGGAAATTGTTTCGCTGTACTGCGATTAATTCACCCCAAAAAAACAAACCACTGTATTAAACAATGTGTTTAATACAGTGGTTTTTCAACGCTTAGTCAACATTTTAACTATAATTTATTGTTGCTTAAAGTATTTTTCGTGAGTAAAAAAACACCGCCTAAACATTAAGTTTAAGCGGGTTATTTTGGTGGAGGCGGGGGGAAATAAATCTTTGCATTTTTTAATAATTCGTTTCTCTTTCCATCTCCCCAAAAACGCCCTAAAATACCTTTAAAATCAGCATTTTAAGGATTTTATAATTTATTTTAATTTTCTTAAATTTAAGAAAAATTAAATTATTCGTGGAAAAATCGTGGATTTTGCAGAAAGAAGTGCAAAACCATGACAGATGTATTCACCCAAATCGGAAACAACATTCGCCATATCCGCAAATCCAACGGCATAAGCATTCCCGATGCCGCTTGGGCGGCCGACATCGACCCCTCCTACTTCGCAGGCATAGAGCGTGGCAAACATAACATTACAGTAAGCACACTTGCATCTATTGCCTCGGCAATAAATGTCGAACCTTCCGAACTATTATTAGACAACGACAAAATCAAAGAAAAATATCAATCTTTGGATATTGTATCACACAAATAATTTCTTTGAATATACGCAGCAACAAAATCAATAAATTGTGATGCAGATGGCGGAGCTTCCAGTGGAAAGCCCGCCATTTCGCACATATATTTTTTATTGGTTCTCCAGCCTTTTAAAATCAGTGTACGAATGTTGCGTTCAACTGTAAGGACAGGGCAATTACATTCTTCTGCAACAACTGAATAAATATCTTTTGTAATACGATGCAGTCTGGTTTCATCCTCAATTGTCAAGCGTATGGCAACAACCGTTTGTCTGTATCCCATATAATTGCGTGTAGCTCCCAAAGGACGCAGTACATCACTTATAATTCTCTCCATTATGTATGAACCTCCAAAAACATGGTATCTGTAAGCATAATACGACTTTTTCATGTGTAAATTTACATTTTCGACTTCGGTCAACTTCAATCGACACTTACAGACTATCATTCATCGGCAAAGTTCGACAGAGAATATATTACCTTTACCCAATCTACAATATAAGGTATAATTAAAGTTTAAAACAAAATACACAACAAAAAGCCGAGGAAGCACACGCTCCCTCGGTTTTCTCTTTTCTCCTCCTATCTGAAAGGATTATTCTCTTCCTTCCATTTTTCATTGGTCAACCGCCACAATGCCTCCTGTTGCTTACGGTCATAAATCGGCAGCATTAAAATTGCCTGCTCGGCTTCTTTCTGCGTTACATTGCCGTTGCCGTCAAGGTCGTTAACGGTGCGGTATGCAATGTATGTTTCAGGTGCAATTCCCGCTGCTGTCGCCTGTTCAGCTTTAGCCTCCCAACCGTCCTTTTCATATTCGGGCATCAGTTCTTTTCGTGCGGTATATCTCGCAAAGCTGTATGCATCTTGAATTGCTTTGGTTTTCTGCTCGTCGGAAAGCTTATTATAAATCGGCAGAGCAATAATCCCCGAAGCAATGTTGAATGAAGTCTTACCTTGTGTAATTGCAAACTGTTCATATTCCTTACCGCTCAAATACTTTGTTTCACCGTCAAAAGTAATCTTTTTTTCTGGTGCAGGCGGAACTACATTTTCGCCCGTTTCCTTGTATAGCCTCTGAATTTCTGTGTCCACAGTAGTAATATTATCTTTATCAATGTACCCCGGACTAATGAAATTCTGAAAAGCTCTCTGTCCTGCTGATGTCGAATTTTCTATACGTCCCCAGCGGTCAACGCGTGCCGGCAGATTATAGCTAAGCCCGGGTATTTTAGCTTGTGCCTGGTTAATAGTAATCTGCAATCCTTGCGGCAGCACACTGTTTTTATCAACATAGTACGCATTTCGGCTTGTATCATCCACTGTTCGTGCAGCTTGACCAAACAGTGTCGGTATGCTTTGGCTCATATAGCCTGAAACCGTATCCAATGCGGCATCGACAACAGGAACATTCCCAAATCGGACAGACTTAAGCGCATCATTAATGCCTTGCATCATAGACATTTCAAACAACGGCAAAGAAATTCTGCAAAGTGAATCGACCAAAGTTTTAAATTCCATCGTTTCACCCATGGAATTGTACACCTCAACCCCAACAAACAAAGGCAATGCCGCTGGAGCTGCCCAGTCAATAGTATAGCTGTAATCACCAAAATTAACTGCGTACTGCTGCTCACCAACAAGTTTGTCCATTGCCGCCTGTTTATCGTCTTCATCGGCTCCTCCCGAAAGAATACCGTACTTCGCAAGATATGCCCCCACCGCCAAAAGTGCTGTGCCTGTAAGCCCTGCCGATATGTTATCTATAAACTCATTGGCAGTTATTTCATTATTTCTCACTTTTATCGCATCTGCGGATATTCCTTTAATCAACCCAATCGGGCTGTATTCAATACCTCTTTTAAGAATGTTAATAGGTGTCTTTTTAAACGGCATCAATCCACCCATAAAAATTCTTGTTGCTGCATTAAGATTTTCCAAACGATTTAATTCATTTGCAACAACACTGGCATCTCGGAAAGTCGCTTTTTGCGCCTCTACAACTGCTCTATTGCGTATGCCTTCCGCCATATCACCGTTAAAACTATTCGGGGTTACCCCTCTCGCCTTCATCTCCATTGCAAGAGCATCTACATATGCTGCTCTTAAGAAAAATTCGTCTTCGGCTTCAAGCAAAGCACTGTTCTTTTTACGTGCCCACTCAATTGGAGCGGTATCAAACACTTTTTGATGTTCTCTAATTATATCCATCGGTGTATATTTCCCGCCGTTCATTGCTTGTTCGCGAACATTTTTCCAATCGGCTTTTGCATAATTTATCAATGCTTTGTCCTGTTCGGAAAATGGGTTTAAAAATGCTTTTGAACGCTTTGTCGTAGGAAGTAAAACCGCTTCGCCTGCTGTGGCCACAACATCTTTAATTTGTCGCTCAACATAAAACGCACAGTTCCCAAGAACATTTCGAATATGAGTTCGTGCATTACCCAGCATGGCAAGATACCGCCATTGATTAAACTTAGTAACCCAATCCGCCGGCAGCTGCCCGGCAACATCTATTAATGCGCGTTCGCTCGCTGCTTTAACTCCTTCAGGTGTTGTCTGGGACAATATATCCTGAACACTTGCAGCCGAAAGATAGTATTCACCCTTAATTTTCGCAAGCTCGCGGTTAATGCTGTCAATGATTGCTTGATTACCCAAAGCTTTTTGTTTATGTTTTTCTTCCTCAAGTTTAATTACCTTGGTCAGCTCCGCATCGTTTAGTTTCTTTTTGGTGCGTGTTGCATTCATACGGTCTATGCTGCGCTGCACATATAACAGCTGTCCCTCCGGACCCAAGCGTTTGAGTATACGAAATGCCTGAATAGTTTGCCCTGCTTCAACACCTATGGCTGCAACATCTGCCACTAATTCGGTTACAGTATGTACATCACCTTTTTTTGACGCTTCTTGTATAAGCCTTTCCGCAAATGCAACATCATACTTATTCATTCGCTTGTTACTCTGTACAATTGCACGCCACTCTGCCAACGCTTGGTCATAGCCTTTTTCTGCTATTCGGACATTAGCATTGGTTACCGCCCCTTTATCGGTAATAGTCGAATAAGCAAAAGTACCATTTGCAACAGCTTCTTTAATACCGTCTGTCGCTTCATCGCTCACAACCGCACTTTCCGCCGCCGTTCTTGCAAATCGTGCTGTTTTGCCATGTTCGGTTCGCTTGGGTATATCCACTTCCCTTGCCCTCGGCTGTTCGCCTTTTGGTAATGCACCGTATTTTTCAATAGCACCTCGCAAAAGCTCCTCGTTGCTTATATCCAGTGCATATTGCGGCTTGTTCTGCATAGACTGGTTATTGACACCTTGTTGGCTTTGTGCTACATTGGTGTTAGAAGATTTCCTTCCACCTTTGTTGAGCGCCCCGTTTGGGGAAGAGCCGTTAACGGAAGGGAATCTTCTTTTTTGTATGTCAGCAATATTATAAACAACTATTCCATTTGGATTAATTGCTGTCGATATTTTCAATTGATAGTAACTTCCGTCAAAATCCTGAAAATACGCTGTACGGTAATTCCAACCACCGCTTGCGAAATTGCCGTGTTTACCATTGTAGTCAGGTACAACCTTGTTTCCCCGTGTAGAAATTCGTGCCAGTTCGTCTATATGCCCTGCAGCTCTCAACTTGGTTAAATAGGCAGCATCTGTTAATTTTCCCCTTGTTCCATCCGGCAAAACAATGTCATTACGATATCCCATCTTCCATGCAGTTTTCCCGTCAACAGTTAAAACATCCCCATCATCAGTAGGTATCAATATTTTTTTACCATTTCTAACCTTCTGATTGATATACGCAATCAATTCACCTTCCCATTTTGTATGGTCAGTGCTTTTTATTACCTGTCGGTCTGCTTTAACATATTTATTACCGTTTGGTAAAGTTTCAACCGAATACTGCCCCACTCTGCCAACACCACCGTCGGCAGTCCTCAAAGCATTTTCATACTTACGCCTTACCTCAATCAAAAAGCGTTCTTCCGCTGTACCTTTCAGTTTGGCAATCGTATCACTCAGCCAACGGTAAATACGCTGGGCAAGGCTGTTGTTTGTGTTCGCAAGGCGTTGTATTTCCTCATCGGAAGTAAACAACCTTGTCTCAACAAAATTTGCAACCATTTCGGCATTTGCACCGTTTTCATCAAGCACAACACCTTTTGCAGCGTAGCTTTCCATAAGGTATGTACGGTACTGCTCAAGGGTAACACCGTTTTCCAAAAGCTCGTCACTCATTCTTTCAAGCACCATGCCTTGCAGCTCTGCGTATGCACCGCTGCTTTCAATATGGTGGGTAAGCTCATGGCGGAATATCTCCATTACAGGCTGTTTGGCTGTTGTGGAAATGTAAATTTTCCCGTCCCTGTATTCCCCGTTTACACCATCGCCTAAGCTGTCGGTAAATTCTACGGCAACCCCCAGCTTGTCGGCAACTGCCTGTACATTATTTGCAGCACCGTTTTGCACAGACCTCTGCGGCATAGGCCGCGGTACAAAATTCTGCGGAGTGTTGATATTTTGCGGGGGGTTGGATATAATGGAATTAGAAACCGTATCACTGTGCGCTTCGGGCGTATTTGCTTGGGACATTTTTGTATCAAGCCCAGTGACAGGTTTCTTTTTATTTATAATATAAAATGTCTGTGTTTCCAGATTTTTATGTTTATCTGATACATTTTCAACCACAACAGCATAACCATCAATCCATTTTTCAAATTTAATAACAGGTTTTCCTTGGTCAGTCGTTCCCGATAAATAAATTTTATCAGGGTTGGCAACAATTTCAGGAATACGCTCCATCAAATCAGCATCAATCGGAATTTGACCTCTCGGGATTTCGGTTTCTGCCCTTCCGTGGTCTTTCAGTATTTTTCGTATTTTATCATTACTTAACACAAGATTATATCCATCAACACTTAATCCCGTTGTTGCTTTGATTTCTTGTGCTAGACTTAATGGAATTTTCCCTAAATACATTCGCTTAAACCCAGTAGATTTATTTGCCAATGCTTCGGCAACAAAAGTTTTTATACTATTACTTTTGTCTAAAAATACATTTTTACTGCTACTTATTCTCGCTGTTTCTTCTGCACTGTATTCATCCATTTTGCGGACAACCGTATTGCTAGGACTTACTTTCATGAAGTTCACCGCCCTGCCCGCCAAACCAACTCCGCCCTGCAAAACACCCGAAGTCACCGCACCCAACGCAAAAGCTTTTGCGGTATCTTCAAACGAAGCCGCCTGTGCATTCGGGTTGTAAGTCAAGCGTTTGGCATAAGGGTCAAGTATGGCAACAAGTGCTTCCTCTCCGCCTTCTTCAAAGGCATTCAGCAATACGGATATGCCCTTGCTGCCAACAACCTTTAACAGCTTTTCGGTCATTTGTGTTCCAAAGCGTTTGTTTAGCACTCCAAGCAAACCGCCACCCATACCAGGAATACCGCCCAGCATTTCCGAGCCTACCTCCAACGCTGCGCTTGCCGCACCGTATTTTTTCGCACTCGCAAGGTCTGCGCCATCGTCTACTGCATTCTGCACAGCACCGCCGTATGCCTGCGCTGCCAATACTCCTCTTCCCAAAGCAGGGTTTATCATACTCGCTCCTACAACAGGCAGCATTGCAGTAGTATTCATAACAACCTCACCCACAGCTTGTTCCGCTTGGGTGGGGTTATATTTTTTATTTGCCTCGGCAACAATATCCTGTGCTTTGTGGGTGCTCAATGCCTCTGCAATGGTTTTTTCGTTATCTATGCTTTGGTTAGCTTTCAGCATATGTGCCAATGCTGTACCGTTATTGGCTGCCGCCAAGCCTGCATTTATGTTTTTTACAGTGCCTATGTTGGTCATTGCCGCATCGCTTATATTTTCAAACGCACCCACAAAGCCTGCTTTACCCATGCTGCCGTAATAGCCCAACTGCTGCTTTGAAGGCAGCACGGTCGGCACATTACGCTGTGTTCGGGTAGACCAACCATTGGTATTTGCGGCGGCAACACCGTCAGCCATAGTTTCAAACAAACCTTTAGTGGAATTATTGCTGTTATACGACATCGGCAATGTATTCGCCTGCTTTATCCTGTCCATAGTGTTTTTTACGCTTACCTGTGGTGCTACAGTTGTTTGCGGAGCCTTGGTTGTATTTGTATTGTAGAGCTTTCTGTTTATTGCCTGATAATAACCACTGTTTCCCGAAATATGGCTTAAATCGGAAAAAATATCAAATTCAGAGCTTTTCTTTTTCTGTATTGCTTTTTTGTCATCAAAAATACTCAAAATTATCTCTCCTTTTCAAAAAAAACAGCACTCCGCAATGAAGTGCTGCTTTTTTTATTACAATGCGCGATTATACGGCTGTCTTGTCATTGCTAACGCATATTCGTAATTCGTATCTCCAATTACTTTTCTTGCCTTTTCTTCTTCGTCCAGCATGTCCTTATAACTTACCGAGCCGTCACGAATATTCTGTATTAACTGCTGATAGCTCCTCGCATCAAATTGCTTTGATGATGGATAGCTGTCATTACCACCTTGTTTATAAGCTTGCTGTGCCGCAATAATCGCAAGCTTACTTTGCAACTCTCTTTCATCTGCCGCCGCCTGCTGCTGTGCCTGCCACTGTAACTGTGCCATCTGCTGTTCATATGCCCGCTGCGCCTGTGCCTGCTGCAAAGCAATGTTAGCCATATTCTGCTCATACTGTGCCGCATTCTGTGCAAGAGTAATATCCATGTTGTTCTTTGTGGTCTGTATATCCCTGTCAATCTGATTTATGTTTTGGTTATATGCATCCTGCAAATTGTTCAGGTTGTTTCCGTACTGGGTGTCAAGCTTCACCAAAGCCGACTCAGTCATACCGCCGTTTAGCCCCTGCGCCGCAAGCTGTTGGTTTATGTTTTTCTTTGAAAGCATGTTCTGCACATATGCCTGAGCCGCACTGTCCTCATACTGCTTAGCAACAACATCCTTTTGTGACTCCAATTCATCAACAGCATTGTCTACCTGTTTTTGTAATGCCCTTGCATTTTCTTCCTGCTGACGCTTCAACGCATCTTGATATTCCTCATACGGGTCATCATCAAACGAAGACACCCCTTTTGTTCCCGTAGTATAAATTTTTTCACTTTCAGAGGAACTACCATGATAGGTTTCCCCTGTTTCCTTGTCATAATAACCTTTACCCCAACCGCCCTCGGACATTATGCGGTCATTTTCATCTGCTGCAAGTTCACTTTTGTACTGCTCTGTCATGCTGCCGTCACTGTTCCAACGGTCTGGGCGGTAGTTTTTGCTGTTTGGGTCTTTCTCGTCCAATGCCACCCCACCGCTTAAGGTGGAATAGTTCTTGCTCGAACTGCTTATACTTTTTACCGAACTTGAAGCTGCACTCTTACTGCTTGCTCTTGCCGCGGCGGAATTGCTTTTCCCCACTCCCGCCGAAGAGCTTTTTCCCACGCTTTTCCGTTCCGATGGATGCGTATGTCTTCCCATAATTTTTACTTCCTTTCTGTTTTTCCTTTGCTGTCAGCGAAGCTGACTAAGCGATAGATTTCCCTGCATAAAGTGTCATTCTCTCTTAGCTATTCACTATTACTCCAATCCTTTCCAGCTTTTCCTTAGCCTCAAGGTAGAGTGCCTTGTAATCGGTAGTGTCGATTATATTCCCCGCTGTTTTGCTGAACCCATTAAGCCCCGCCGCCTTTATAATGCTTGGATAATCCTTGTACGCATAGTTAAGGTCAACAAGCGTTTCAATACCGTTTACCCTGCCTGTCCAAGTATACTGCCATATACCGCCCTCAACAGCAGGTTCGGGAGCATTTACATGAGCAACCCAACGGTCGTATTTTTGCAGGCGTTTGTCGGTCAGCTTGTGCGTAAACCAGTCCGCCATGCTGTAAAGCATTGCATAATAGCCTGCCGCCTGTACCGTTTCAAGCCAAGTAAGGCATATTTCAGCCGCTTCCCTGCTGTTTAATGCGTTTTGGCTTGGGTCCTCAAAATCAAACACAACAGGATATTCAAATTTATAACCCTTTATTGTGTTAAGAAAATGCTCCGCTTCCTTTTTGGCATCTTCTACCGTAAGCGCATAGCTGTAATGGTATACACCAAGCGGCAAGCCTGTTTTAACGGCTTCTTTAATGTTTCGCTGCCATTTTTGGTCGACTCCGCTGTAATTTTTGTGCGGATATGTTGCCGTTGCCCTTATCATGGCAAAATCAATTCTATTGTCCGCAGCTGCCTTTGCCCAATCAATGTCACCCTGAGCGTAACTTACATCAATGCCATGCCTCATGCGGATTCACCGTCCTTTGCAGGTTGGTTGTATGTCATGGCTCTTGTACTATCGCTCATTCCTGCGGTTGTCGGGTCGTTTATTGCGTTAAACACGCTAACCGCTGCCGAAAGCAGTACAACAGGGTTTTTCACCGCCTTTACAAGCAGCGCCCATATTGCACCCCATGTGGTCATGTCCTCCCAGCTCAGCCCGAAGTATGCCAAAATCGGCACAAATAACGCTGCTGCAATCTGCACCCAGAACACAGGGTTTTTAAGTCTTACTTTCCAGTTTATTTTCATTATTTTCCCTCCCTTACAAAAAGTCATTGTCCCTTAAACAGCGGGCATATTCTTCTTTTATCTGCTGTACGGTAATGTGGGTCATGTTGTTGCGAAAATCGGGGTTTTTCTTGCAGTGCAGTTCATAGCGGTTCACATCGTCCAGTATCTGGTCAAAGTGGTCTTTGGTGTGCTTCATGCCATGCAGCATTTCGTCACCGAAACGCAGAATACGGGTGCGAAAGTCCACTGCCGAACGCTCGTTAAATGCTGTTTGCAGGTAATGCACATCACCCTCCAGCTTATCCACCTTTTCAAGCACTTCACGATTAGCAATTTCCCCAAACCTTTTTGCTATGTAACTCCATGGGTTAATGGGGATTGGCGCAAGCTGCACCAATCCCGTAACAGCAACAAAAACTGCTGCCGTTCCCGTTACAATGTCGTTTATACTCATAGCTTTT
>JAFYSU010000011.1 GCA_017559185.1 Oscillospiraceae bacterium | reverse complement strand
ACCCCAAGGTAGCGCGCTACCACCTGCGCCACACCCAGATAACTTGGTTAGTATACCATTCATTTTTGTCAAAATCAAGCGTTTTTTGTTGTCTGCAAACCAACCTTTCCCCGCCAATTGCAATTTGTAGTTTTCTTTGATATAATAAGCTCTGCTCAAGATAATTCGCTGGAGTAGCGCAGTCGGTAGCGCAACTGATTCGTAATCAGTAGGTCGTGGGTTCGATTCCCATCTTCAGCTCCAGCAGGTTCGTTTTTGCGAGCCTGCTTGTTTTTTATTCTGCTAAGAACGAGGGTATTAGTTTATGACAGAAAAAGAAATAGCCGAAATTCGCCGCCGTTTTCGCAACGGCAAAAACAGCATAACTCATGTTCGCGGCTGCTATGTTAACGAAAAAAAGGAAATTGCTGCCGAACTTAACGAATCACTTACTCTTATGACCGAGGAAGAATCGGAAAAGGTGCTTACAACGCTCAAAAAAACGCTTTCGGGCAGTTTGAGCAAAAACCTTATAGATATCAGTTTCACCACACAACAGGTGGTAGACAGTCCCGAACACAAGCTGCTCATGACATTGCGCAATTCCGGACTTTCCGACGAAGCTGCCCTGCAGGAATTTTACCAAAAGGTAATTGAAGCAGTAAAGCTGGAGGGTGAATACCTGATTTTGCTCGCCAAGGACAGTTACGATGTACCTTACCGCACAAAGGACGGAGCAACACTGGAGGACTCCTCCACCGAAGTGTTCACCTATATACTTTGCAGCATTTGCCCCGTTAAAATGACAAAGCCTGCACTTAGCTATTATGTTTACGAAAACAAGTTCAGCAACCGCAAATTGGACTGGCTTGTTTCCCCGCCCGAGCTTGGCTTCATGTTCCCATCGTTTGACGACAGAAGCACCAACATCTACTCGGCTTTGTATTACACACACAGCATAAAGGATAATCAGCCCGAATTTGTACAAAGCATCTTCAACAGCGAAATAATTCCAATGCCTGCCGCTGAACAACAGGAAACCTTTCAAGCCATTTTGGGCAATTCGCTCGAGGACGATTGCTCGTACGGTGTGGTACAGGCTGTTCACAGCGAGCTTTGCCAAATGATTGAACTGCACAAGGCAAGCAAGGAAGAAGAACCGCTTGTGCTTTCCAAAAATGCTGTAAAACAGGTTTTGCAGCACTGCGGTGTTTCGCAGGAAAAGGTTGAAGCGTTCGATGAAAAATACAACAGCGAATTTGGCGAGGAAACTCCCCTTAACCCACGCAACATTGTTAACAGCAAACGGTTCGAGGTTTCCACCCCCAATGTAAGCATAAAGGTTCACCCCGATTACAGCGATATGATAGAAACCCGAATTATAGACGGTGTAAAATACATCATGATTCGTGCAGGTGACGATGTTCAGGTGAACGGTGTAAGTATTAATATAACAGATTAGTATAACAGACTAACAAAACAGCTCGCTTTACACATGCAGTAAAGTGAGCTGTTTTTTACACTATATGTTATGATGCAAGCTTTTATTTAAGTAAATAATCATCCACCAATTATATATCAAAGGCAGCTTCCCAAAACAATCCTTACAGATGCAATAAACGAAGACTTTTTATAATCGATAATTGTCATTTGTTAAGTGAAAACTGCCTTTGACCGCATAACTTTGCATTTGCGCTAAAGCTTTCAGCAGCCTGTTGCAGGATTAACCTTGCCTGTTTCGGGAGTTGCCACGACTTCATCCTTTTCAACCGGTGCGTTATCAATTACGGGAGCTTCGGTTTCTTTGTCTTCATCAATATCCAGCTCCATATCGGACAGAACATAGCAGCCCAGAGTTCTGGTTTTGAATTCGTAAGCATCGCCGTCATCGTTCAGCTTAGCATTAACTTTGGAGACAGAACCGTCTTTTGCAACGGAGTATACAAAGTATTCAACATCGTCTTCTTCCGGAGTCAGAGTAACCTTACCTGTGAAGTCGAATTCAGGATAACCGTAGAAGTTATAGAATGTCAGGTCAGCATCAATAGGAGCCATACGCACAACGGATTTGATTGCAACATTATCATAGCTCAAATTCAGTTTGCCTTGGTCAGATGCTTTAACATCAAAGTAAAATCCGTTGTTGTCTTCAAGTTCGATATTTTCAACATCGGCAGAAAAATCTGCTACTGTGTAACCCGCTGCTGCAAATTCAATAAGATTAATGTACACATCTTCATCATCAAAGTCACATTCATCAATGGCATTTACTATGTTTTGAGTAAGCTCTTTAACATAGTATACACCGTCAACCAATACGGCAGTATAACCAACCTTAACAGCTTCTGCTTTTTCAGCTGCTACAGAAGCGGCAGTTTTAAAACCATCATCACCTTCGGTAAAGTTGTTTGCAGTATTGTAAGCCTCCGCTTCTGCCTGAAGCTCATTTACTGTACCAAGCTTTGTTGTATAAACATTGTTTCCGCTTTCAACAACCAGCTTGTCTACATCAAGGCTGTAAGAAAAATCTCTTTCATCACCAAGCTTTTTTGTTTTGTTTTTAAGGGTAATCTCACCTTTAATTTTCTGTTTTTTGGTTGTATAGTTGTCGTTCAGTTCAACAATAACCGCATACTTACCGTTGTATTCCCCTGCGTTTACATCGTCAATTTCGTCAATGTAGTAATCGGAAACATATTCTTCGCCTGCGGTAAATTTAATATTTACCTTTAAGTCATCAATATTTTCGATATCATCATAGCTTACAACCGTTCCGCTTTCACCGGTATCGGAAATAAAAGCAGGATTTTCCTTTGTTGCAGGTACATTGGCATCGGCATCGGCTGCGGTCATGGAAAGAATAAAGTACAGTTCGTCAGGAATTACGGTACCGCCTGCACTGTTATCGTGAGTCATACCATTAGCTGTGTACAGCCTTACATCTTTTACATCATAATCATAGTCATTTTTTGCAAATGCTGTTACTCCCATAGAAGCTATCATTGCCGAGGCAAGTGCAATGGATACAAATTTTTTCATAGAAAGTTCCTCCCAAAAAATCATATTACTTTTCCCTCAAGTTCCAATAAATTAACCTTTAGGAATTATTGTTACTGTATCTTAGCATAATATTTGTAATCATATTTTAATAAATTGTTACCATTTTGTAAGTATATAAGTAACAATTTGTAACTTATTGGTTTTTTGGTTGTTTTTCTATGATTTGTCCGCAGGTTTTCAGTTAAAGCTAAAAAACCAATAATTGATACCTTAGGAAGAATTGCCGCAGCACTTGGAATTACCCTGTGCGAGCTTGTGGATTTTGACTCCCCTGTTACAGCACACAAACCAATCAACACAAATATTGATAAAATAAACTTCCTGCTTGCAGACATGACCGAAGAACAGCAAAAGGACATCTTAAAGATTATACGCATATTTGCAAAATTCCCCGAAAACGAATAACACCCCGCTAACTTTTTTAAAGTCGGCAGGGTGTTATTTATTTTAAAAAGAGTTATACTAATAAATGTGTTAATGCTTTACTTTTAGGGAGAATTCATTGGCAAAGCAGTGAGCTTGCTGTACCGCCAGAGCCTTCCCCTTGAGGGGAAGGTGCTGAACGGCAGTGAAGCGGATGAGGTGTCAAACAAACTTTCATCGTATAACTTGGCTTGGATAAGGCATTAAGTCTGTGCCCAAACACCTCATCAGTCGCTTTCAGCGACAGCTTCTCCTCAAGGAGAAGCCTTTGTACTCGCTTCGCTCGCTTGCATTAGCTCTGTCAGCCAATCACACTTCACTTTGCTCGTGTTCTTGGGACATCGCGTCCCTCAAGGGGAAGGCTTTGGCAAAACAGTAAATTTGCCGCATTACACAAGGCTCCCTTGTGTAATGGATTGTCACTTCTTCATTTTTCACTATAACTTATTACTTCACCAAAAGGGGGTTAACTTTAAATGGCAAAAATTTATACATCTGTTGACCAAATAATCGGTAAAACACCGTTGCTGCAGCTTTGCAGCATTGAAAAAGAACTCGGTTTAAAAGCCCACATCTTTGCAAAGCTTGAATTTTTAAATCCTGCCGGCTCGGTAAAAGACAGAATAGCTAAAGGTATGATTGACACAGCCGAAGCACAAGGCTTACTGAAACCCGGTGCTGTTATAATAGAGCCTACATCAGGTAATACAGGAATAGGTCTTGCCTGTGTTGCCGCTGTTCGCGGTTACCGCATGATAGTTGTAATGCCCGAAACCATGAGCATTGAACGCCGTAAGCTTATGAAAGCCTACGGTGCCGAGCTTGTTTTGACCAATGGTGCACTTGGTATGCAGGGTGCAATTGACAAGGCAGAACAGTTAAACCGTGAAATACCGAACAGCTTTTTGGCAGGACAATTTGTAAATCCCGCTAACCCCGAATATCATTACAAAACAACAGGTCCTGAAATATGGGACGACCTTAACGGCAATGTGGACATTTTGGTTTGCGGTGTTGGTTCAGGCGGAACAATAAGCGGAACAGGCAAATATTTAAAGGAACAAAATTCAAACATTAATGTAGTTGCCGTTGAACCTGCCGACTCCCCTGTTTTGTCACAAGGCAAATCGGGAGCACATGGTATACAGGGCATTGGTGCAGGATTTATTCCAAAAGCACTGGATACTACTGTTTATAATGAGGTTATAACCGCAACCACCGAGCAGTCATACAGCTACGGCAGACTGCTTGGCACAAAAGAGGGTGTTCTTGTCGGAATTTCGTCGGGTGCTGCACTTTACGCTGCCGTACAGCTTGCAAAACGCAGTGAAAATGCAGGTAAAAACATTGTTGTAATTCTTCCCGACACAGGAATGAGATACCTTTCAACCGATATGTTTGAGTAAAAAAATGCGTGTGCTTTACTGCACACGCATTTTTTCTGCTCTTGCCTTTTTCTGTGCTCGTTTACATTCATACATGTCACTGTCTGCTTTTTCAAGCAGCTGCTTCATGGTAAGCTTATCATTCACATCTGCAAATGAATAACCGTAAGCACATCTTAATGAGTATTCGCTTTCATTTTTGTTAAATTCCGCTGCCTTATCTCTCATTTCAATAAGCCATGATTTAACAAGTACATTATCGACATTCTTTGCAATAATAATAAATTCATCACCACCAAAGCGACCCACAAAATGCTCTTTAGGTACTGCGCTGCGCACAATATCGGCAAAGCTTTTTATCATTCTGTCGCCCACTGCATGACCTTTTGTATCATTAACAAGCTTAAGGTTGTTTAAATCAAGCATAACAAAACAGGTTGGCTCATCAAGCAGTTCATCGGTAATAAGCTCTTCGCAAGCATTTTTATTTGGCAATTCTGTGTGAGCGTCCAGTTTTGCAGTTTCCTGCAGCTGCTCATTTTGCTTAACTATATCGGTTATATCAATAATAGTTGAATATCCATGCATTATTCCGTTATCATCAAGCACCGATTCCATTGTGTCGGTAACATGAATTAAACTGCCGTCTTTGCAAACCATTCTGTATTTGCAGGTAGCTACACTTGGAGCTTTGGAAAGATTATTTACGAAATCCGCAAAAACAGGAATATCCTCTTCATAAATTACCCGCACATAAACATCGCCAACATAGCTGTCAAACTCCTGCTTAGTGTAGCCGAGCAATTTGGCAACACCCTCGTTAGCATATTCAAGGTGCATTGGTTCGCTTAACTGGCATTTGTGCACACCACCCGGAAGATGCTCGAGGGCTTTGTCGGTATTTTCGCGTATTTCGGTAATATCGGAAACAACGCCATAGGTGCTTACAAGTTCCCCTGCATCATTGAAAAACGGTGTAACCATTATACGCATCCATTTGTATTTGCAGTCGCCCAAAGGAGTAGGTGCTTCAAAATAAACGGTTTCCTTTGTTTTTCGCATGTGCTCGATTTTGCTTAAAAATTCGGAAACATTAAATTTTGTTTCCTTTTTTCTCATTTCCTCAAGGCTTATTTTACTTGGCAAATCGAACCCGAATATAGATTTAAAATTATCGTTTATTTTAAACTCACCTGTTAAAAGATTGTAATCATAAACCGAAACTTTAAGCTCATCGGTTATTTTTTGATTTCGTTCCACCTGCAAACGCAAGCGTTCACTTTCTTTTTTAATCTTTGCATTATGGTGCATATTCACACCTACAACATACGCTATTACAAGCAAAAACACAGCTGTTGTACGCATAACCGCTGTACGCATATTTTGCTGATGTATATCGTATTTTTCAAATGCTGCTTCCTCGTCTATCATTGAAAACAGCATCCAATCATCAATATTAAGCGGAGTGTACGCCAAAAACATCGTGTTTTCACCGTTAATTTTTAATTGCCCGCCTTCACCGTTTGCAAGGTGTTGCTTAATCATTGTTTTTTTGGCATCCGCAATTTCATTATCCGTATAACTGCCAAAAAAATTCGGATGTGAAAACAGCTTTTTTGATTTACTGTTTACCGCTATAAAATTGCCGTCACAATCTGTTATGAAAATACAGTCGTTTCCGTCAAATGCCTCCGACAACAATGCTTTGTCAAGGAAATGCAGTCTTTTTTCTGCAATAAGAACCCCGTTAATATCATCATTTTTGTATATCGGAACTGCAAACACAGCTCGTGGTTCATCGCCATTTTCCAATGGTGAAACATACTCAATCACATTCTTTTTTTCACCGCTTACTATTGCTTTGTAATAGCTTTTATTGCATACATCTGCTGTTTTTTCACCTATTTCGTTGTAACAAACTCCGTTTAGGTCGACATAGTGCATAACCGTTATTTCATTCGCATCCATAAAAGCTTTTATAACATCAGCATATATTTCCAGTGAAAAATCTCCCCTATTGCCAATATAATCCGACATAAGCTCCAACGGAACATATTGAAATTCAAGTATTTGATTTATGTATTTTACTTGGTCACTTGAAGAACCAGTAAGCTCTTCAAAAATATGGGCTTCTTTGTTTCTGTTCATAAACTCATTAAATATACTGAATACAACAATATAGCTTACAGCAGCAAGCAAGATTATCATTACAAAAATGTTTACTGTCTTCTTTTTTATCACAAATTCATCACCTTTCGCTGTAGACTATATCAGCACAAATTCCCAAATACAACACACTTTTATATCATGCTATCATAACAATAATACATTTTCAATAAATCTAATCCAGTTACTGTAAAACCAACTTAAAAAAGCTCGAATTTTGTCAAAAAATTTTCATCACATAAAAAATATGTCCCAACTGTTCAAAACGGACAGTTGGGACATTTAAGTTTACAATTAAGTTAAGCAGCTTTTTTAGCCATTGCAGAACGCTTGTACACAAGGTATCCGATAATCAAAACCGCACCCAAAAGCAAGCAAACAACTGCATTATGTACAAATCCAGCCACAAGGTAGCACACAAAGCTTATAGCCGCTACCGTAGTGGCGTAAGGCAGCTGTGTGGAAACATGCACTACATGGTTGCATCTTGCACCTGCCGAGGACATGATGGTTGTATCGCTAATAGGGGAACAATGGTCACCACACACAGCACCTGCAAGGCAAGCAGACATACCAATGTACAGCATTGGATTTGTTACATCAAACATTTCGGAAACAATAGGAATAAGAATACCGAATGTACCCCAGCTTGTACCTGTAGCAAATGCCAAGAAGCAAGCTACTACAAAAATTACTGCCGGCAGCAGGGACTGCAAGCTTTGTGCAGCATCACTTTTCATGAGTGCTTCAACATAGCCGGATGCACCCAAAAGGTCGTTGGACATATTTTTCAAGGCTGTAGCCAAAGTCAAAATAGTAATAGGAGCTACCATTACATTAAAACCTTTTGGCACACATTCCATTGCTTCCTTAAAGGTAACAAGACGACGGCAAATCAAATAGCTCATTATAAGCAGCAAAGCTATCAAGCTGCCCCATGGCAAGCCAATGGTAGCGTCGGTATTTGCGAATGCCGCAACAATGTCGCCTGCACAATCAGTGCCGCCCCATACATCAACACCAAAGAAACCACCAATGTAAATAAGACCTACAACCGAAAATACAATGAGCATGATTATTGGCAAAATCAAATCCACTACACGACCATTGGTGTTAAATTGTTCGCTTGCTTCTTCAACACGGTCGGTGTAGGAGAACAAGTCTCCTTTTTCTACTGCATTCATTTCGTATTTACGCATTGGGCCGTAATCGGCTTTAAGTACTGTTAACGCAATTATGAATACAAATGTGAGCAAGGAATAAAAGTTATACGGAATAGCGCGAACAAACAGCTCGATACCGGACAAGCCTGTGCCTTCGGTATAAGAAGCTACAGCAGCAGCCCATGAGCTTATTGGTGCAATCATGCAAATTGGTGCAGCTGTTGCATCAATAATATAAGCAAGCTTTGCACGGGAAACCTTGTGTGCATCGGTTACAGGCTGCATAACCGAGCCAACTGTAAGGCAGTTAAAATAGTCATCAATAAATATAAGTACACCCAATGCAAAAGTAGCCAACTGTGCACCTACACGGGTTTTAATGTGTGTTTGTGCCCAACGGCCAAACGCAGCACATCCGCCTGCCATATTTACCAATGCAACAATAGTACCCAAAATAACAAGGAACAGGAAAATACCTGCTGTACCGGAAATAGCAGCAATAATACCGTTGCTTACAACATTGTCAACTGCTACTGCCGCATTGCCGCCGCTTGCAAAAATTGCACCAACTATAATACCAATAAAAAGTGACGAGTACACTTCCTTTGTGATAAGTGCCAACCCAATAGCCACAATAGGCGGAACCAATGCCCACATGGTAGCTACGGTCTGCACACCGCTAATGGAAACTGCAACAGCCATTACTAAAACTGCCACAACAACAACCGCGGTAAGAATACCTTTGTTTTTCATGTTTTCTTCCTCCTTTTTTTTGCAAAAAAAGTACAGCCATGATGCGTTCACAGCTGTACGAGTTATTAAAACATGATGTCTTATTCTCACAGCATGACAGCGCAACACTTTCGTGACAGTTCGGCGGATATTCTCCGACGACCCAGCAGCAACCCCTTGGACCGAAAATTACCACTTCGGCGGTAGCCCCTTTTGCTTCCCCGCTTGTCCATGCGGAAAACGGAAGCTACTTTTGACAACCGCGCCTCTATCATGAGTCTGTATTCTTTTTTTTGCATCAGCACCTTGTGACTTAACTATATCTATTGTATAGTAAATGCTCGCATTGTCAAGCTTTTTTGAAATTCTCAAGAAAATTTTTCCTTGTGTGAGAATTTTTATGTAAAACAAAAGCCACTCTGTTGGGTGGCTTTCTCTTATACTAAAGCGACAATTATAGATGATATTAAATCCTACATTACATATGCGGGAACGGAATACGAATATCGCTTAAACCGCAGATGTAGTCCATATTAACATTATACAATTTTGCAAGTACTATTAAGCTGTCCACAGGAATTCTGGTTTTTCCCAATTCATAGTCGCAGTATGTTCGTTGACCAACTTTCAGTAATTTGGCTATTTCAGCTTGCGTTTTATCATTATCTTCACGCAATGTGCGAATACGCTCTGTGTATTTCATTCAATCACCTCGTTTTTAGCATATCATAGAGTTTATTCCACTATTGACTTTTAGAGTTATAAACTCTAAAATCTATGTAGGGGTGACAAATATGAATGAAGCTTACTGTAAGTCTTGTCAGCATTTTATCCAGCACTACGCATTGCGTGACGGCAGATTGATTAAGGTGTACTGTGGACACTGCACTTATGCAACCCCAAAAACAAAACACCCTGACAGAAAAGCATGTGAGCATTTCAAACAGGGCATAAAAGACACCGAGCGCTTTGTAAGTAAAGAGTATCTTAGCAAAAAACTGTTGGAAAAAGTTATGAGTATGGAATTGCTCCCTGAAATTGAAGATTTTCCATAAAAGCAAAGATAAAGAAATTCAATTTGCACTATATGGGTTTGCATAAACGAACAACAACCTTGTGTCCGCATCTAAAGAGAGGCGGACACAAGGTTGTTAAGGCTCACCCTACGGGTTCTCATCCCTTTTTGTGTAAAACAAAAGCCACCCTGTTGGGTGGCTTTCTTTTGGCGGAGAAGGAGGGATTCGAACCCTCGAAGAGCTATTAACCCTTACACGATTTCCAGTCGTGCGCCATAAACCGGGCTAGGCGACTTCTCCATTTGTTTTTCGTCTCTCACGAGACTGCTTGATTATTATAACACATCTGCAATAATTGTCAATAGTATTTTGGAATAAATTTATTTTTATTTTTAAAAATTCAATATAGCCTTTCTTAATATACGAATTTTAAGGCAAAAACAGCGTTTTCTTGCGGAAAATAAATTCCGCAAGAAAACGCCTGCATAATATTTATAGATTATTTAGCGTGGTCAACATTGTACATGTGTTCGCACAGCATGAACAGTTTGTTGGAATAACCGTATTCATTGTCATACCAAGCAACCAGTTTAACGAAGTGTTCGTCAATCATGATACCTGCTTTAGCATCAAAGTTACATGTATGAGTAGCACCAATAAAGTCAGCAGAAACAACTGCATCTTCAGTGTAGGAAACAATGCCTTTCATTGTTGTTTCACTTGCTTCTTTAACTTTTGCACAGATTTCTTCATAAGATGTTGCTTTGTCCAGACGAACTGTCAGGTCAACAACGGAAACATCAGCCGCAGGAATACGGAAAGCCATACCTGTAAGCTTACCTTTTACGGAAGGCAGAACCAAACCGCAAGCTTTAGCAGCACCTGTGCTGGAAGGAATGATGTTACCGAATACTGTACGGCCTGCTCTCCAGTCTTTCATGGAACGGTTATCACAAACATTCTGTTTGCCTGTAGCCGCATGAATTGTAGACATAAGACCCTGAACAACGCCAAAGTTATCATCCAAAATTTTAACCAGCGGAGCCAAGCAGTTGGTTGTGCAGGAAGCATTGGAAACAATGTTCATATCAGATGTGTATTTATCATGGTTTACACCCATTACAAATGTTGGGGTATCGTCTTTTGCAGGTGCGGACATAATGATTTTTTTAGCACCGCCCACAAAATGAGCTTCTGCTTTTTCTTTTGTAATGTAAGCACCTGTGGACTCGATAACATATTCTGCACCGTATTTTGCCCATTCTACCTGTGTAGCATCGGAATTATCCAAAACAGGAATTTTTACACCGTCAAAAACCAAACCATTTTCGTAAGTTTCAATAACGCCAGGATAACGACCAAAAACGCTGTCGTAACGCATCATGTATGCCATGTACTCAAGGTCTACATTGCGGTAGTTAATTGCGCAAATTTCAAATTTTTCTGGCATAGCCAAAGCCTGACGCAGAACTACTCTGCCAATACGACCAAATCCATTAAGACCAATTTTGATTGCCATGTTAAAGTAACCTCCTAAAAATCCATTCATTCAACGGGTTTCTGCGACTGCAATAAAACAGTCGGTTGCTTTCACACTTGCTCCACAAGCTGCAGCGATATAAAGTATGTATATCACGCCGCATAAAACGATAAATAAGTTAATATTCACCGCAAAATACAACATAATTATTTTACCATAACTGCATAGCAGGTTTCCAGTATTATATTAAATATCTTCGTATTTTTCACAATTTTATTTTATAAAGAAATAACCCACACATTTTATACTAATCGTATATTATGTGCAGATTATTCCTTTTTGACAAAACAGTATATTAAAGGGAGTGGTATTTCTGTATCTCAAGTATAATTTATTATCTTTGCACATGTTAACTACGCTGCACAACCAAACACATCTATTATAGATTCACCTTGCTTTATCTTTCTGCAAAGGCAGTTTCGACAGCGTTCATATCTGTTAAATAATACCTGTGCTTTTTCCGGCTCGGAATAAACTTTCCAGCAGCCCGCTAACAAACAATCCTTTCCCTGATTATTCACAAAACCCAACACATCATCCAATGGGTAGCCAAGAAAAATCCCTATCTCATGCGGAAAATTACACGAGTCCTGCAAGCGTTCTTCCAAATAACAAAGTACATTTTCTAATCCTTCATTAACGGGATATCCCTGACTGTTCAAATATTCAAGGTTTTCCTTTTTAAACACAGCCTCTTTTAATTTATCATATCTATACACCAAAACAAGAATACGGCTCTGCAAGCGTTTTATGGGACGCAAAATAATTCCTTTTTTGTTCATACACGCATTCATTACCGATAATCTCTGCTGCAATTGCTCGATTTCTTCGTATCCGCATGACACCATGCTTGATGGCTTTATACCCGCCAGTGCCGGTCCCGCATGAAAAGCAAGCATCATTTCAAAATTCATAAACACAACCCCCACAGTTAGCAATAGCTAACTTCACTCCAAAATAAAAAGCCGTCAGGCTAACTTTTGAGTATATTCCTCCAACAGCTTGTTCAATGCGCATGCACTGCTGCTGTGGCATCTTGCAACTTTTGTTTTTTCTTCATCCAGTTCACACATGGCACTGTGAACTAACTTGTGGGACACTGTACCTGTAAACAAAACCAATAAATCCGGACTTCCCAGCTTTCCTTTTAAATTTCCCGGCATTTTACTGAACACCTTTGCTTTACAGTTATGCTTTTTGCATATTTCCTTGTAGCGGCATTCCATTCGTTCGTGACCGCCCAATATTACAACACTCACAGGCTCCCTCCTTTGGTTAGCATTAGCTAACTCGATTATTATGTTATCATGCATTTTTATAAATGTCAACCTTTTTTTACATAAAAACGGGCTCCGTGTTTGCGGAACCCGTTTCACTGTTAATTATTAGATGAGCATTGCGGTTCTCTTACCTTCGGCAACAGCTGTCAAAGCTACACGAGCTTTCAGTGTATCACCAATTACATGGCAAGGAATACCCAATTCATTACATTTAATGTGCAAATCCTGGAATGGACGAGGTCTTGCACCGATAGCAATTACTACATAATCGCAGTCAATGCTCTTGTTTTCGCCATCCTGTTCGTAGATAACGCCTGTTTCTGTCATACCCTTGCAGGTAGCTTTGGTCAAGCATTTAACGCCCAGACGAGCCAGAGTTTCGTTTACGCACATTTTTCTAATCCAACCAAGGTTTGCACCAACAGCAGGACCAACTTCGATTACAGTACAATCTGCGCCCTGTTCGCCCAAGAATTCAGCAACTTCAAGACCTACCAAGCCGCCGCCTACAATTACAACTTTGCCGGTTGGTTTTGTAATGCCGCCCAGTACTTCGTGTGCGTTGGTTACATTAGCCTGATTGCCACCTGCAAATGTTGGTACCAGTGGAACTGCACCAATAGCAAGAATAACTTCATCAGGTTTAACTTCTTCAATCAGCTCAGGGGTAACAGGTGTATTCAAATGAATTTCAACACCACGGCGTTTAGCTTCTTCACCTTCCCAGTGTGCAGCTGCTTCAATTTCGCGTTTTGTTGGAGCTTTACCAGCCAAAATGAACTGGCCGCCCAGATGGTCGGAAGCTTCATACAGCATTGGCTCATGACCGCGTGCTTTAAGCACATTTGCAGCTGTCATACCTGCCATACCACCGCCCGCAATAAGAACGCGTTTTGGTTTTTCAGCTTTTGGAATTTCTTTGCCTTCTTCACCTACAAATGGGTTGCGCATGCAGGTAATGGTTGGGAATTTAGGGTCCATAATTGCGTCAAAGCAACCCTGATTACAGCCAACACAACGACGAATGAGGTCATCTTCGCCTCTCATTGCTTTGTTGCAGAATTCTGGGTCAGCAATCTGAGCACGACCGATAGCAATCATGTCAATTTTGCCTTCAGCAATAAATTTATTTGCCAGTTCAGGATAGTTTACACGACCTGCAACAGATACAGGAACGGAAACACCTTCACGGATTTTGCTTGCATTTTCAATGTTGTAGCCCTGTGCTACATCAATGGAAGGAACTTCGTATTTAAGACCTGCGCTGTCACCGTTACCACGGGAAACATCGATAAGGTCAACACCTTCTTTGATTGCCATGTTAGCAAATGCAGTCATATCTTCAACGGTAAGACCGCCTGGTTTGTGGTGGTCATCACAGGAGTTCATACGCATGAGCAACGGCATATCTTCTGGCATGTTTTCGCGCATTTTGCGAATAACTTCCATGGAGAAACGAGCGCGGTTTTCCAAAGAACCGTTGTATTCATCGGTACGCTGGTTGTAGATTGCGCTCAAGAAGGTATGTGGCAGATATGTATGTGCTGTATGGTATTCAATTGCATCCGCACCTGCTTCTACAGCCATTTTTGTGGATTTACCGTAACATTCAACAATCATGTCGATGTCTTCTTTGCTCATTTCGTTGGTAAGCATTGGTTTACGGTAATCAGGCAGCAGTGCTCTTGGAACCTGACCGCCGTGCCAAATCTGCACGCAAACTTTACCGCCAACTTCGTGTACGGCATCAATCAGTTTTTTAATACCTGCTTTGTGTTCTTCGGTGTACAGTGCCAAATAGCCCAAACCATGTGTACTTTCGTGAATTGCACAGCATTCGGTAACATTCAAACCGCAGCCGCCTTTTGCACGAGCTACATGATAATCAATAAGTGCCTGTGTAACCTGACCATCTGGTACAGTAGCCATTTTGGTCATCATTGCAGGAAGAAAAATTCTGTTTTTAAGTTCAAGACCTCTCAATTTAATTGGGGAAAACAAAGCTTCGTATTTCATTGAACTTTACACCTCTCTCTGTATTCAATAGCAATTATTGCATATTGCGAGCACTTAATCTGCTCTTAAAATTAAGCTAAAATTCAGCTTTCGGTGATTTTTCAATAATTATGATAATTGTTGAAAATTATTCGATTTTACATCGAAAATTATATTCACCAGCACTATAAATGATAATATATCTACAAGTGTTTGTCAAATATTAAATAATCTTTTCCCCAGAATATATTTAAAAATATATCACTATTGCTAAATATGTATTCTATTATTACATGTACTGCACAATATAAAAACAAAGGGTGATTAATTCATCACCCTTTGTTTGAAAATTAATAATTTTATTTTTTAAATTTTCATTGCTGCTTCTGCCCCCTGTGCACTGGAAAGCAGTGCCAAGCCCGCATTTGCGGCATCGCCAACTACAAAGCATGGAATATCCATTTCCTTGCATTTGTCCTGCAAATCTTCGCTTGGACGAGCTTTTGAGCCCATAGCAATAACAACATTGTCACATTCAAGAGCTTTAAGAAAACCATCCTGCTCGTAAAGCACTTCGGTTGGTGTTATTTCCTTACCGGATGCATTTACAATACACTGTATACCCATTTCCTGAAGCTGCTCAGCAACAAACAGTTTTCTGATTTTACCAAGATTTCCGCCCATCTGCATACTTCTTGAAAGAACTATACATTCAGCACCACGCAATGTAAGGTATTCAGCTACCTCAATACCTACCAAGCCACCGCCAAGAATTGCAACCTTGCCTTTCGGAGTAGCTTTTCCTGCAAGCACATCATGTGCAACAAATACATTAGGCAAATCCATTCCCGGCATTGGTATGCGTCGTGGAGCAGCACCGATTGCAATTATAACCGCATCCGGATTCATCTGTTCAATAAGCTCGGTAGTAACCGGAGTATTCAGGTGGATTTCAACTCCAAGTCGTTTTACTTCCTCACCTTCCCAAACTGCTGCTTCTTCCATTTCTGTTTTTGTAGGTGCTCTGCCTGCCAAAATCAACTGACCTCCAAGCTGGTTGGAAGCTTCGTAAATTACAGGAATATGACCGCGATGAACAAGAATATTTGCAGCAACCAAACCGGCAATACCTGCACCTGCAATCAATACTCGTTTTCTTTGGCCAAGTGCTTCGCTTGATCTGTCAGAGCCTTCTTTACCTATAAACGGATTTCTCAAACAGCTTATTCTGCCGATTTTAGGGTCATTTATACCATCAAAGCAGCCTTGGTTGCATCCAATGCAGTAACGAATTCTGTCAATATCGCCTGCCTGCACTTTATTGCAGAAATCAGGGTCAGCCAACTGTCCGCGGCCAACAGCAACCATATCCACCTTACCTTCGGCAATAGCGTTATTTGCCAGCTTTGGTCTGTTAATTCTGCCTGCAACAGCTACCGGCATATCAACAGATGCACGTATAATGGCTGCATTATCAATGTTAAAGCCCTTTGGCACATCAAATGACGGTACTTCATATTTAATACCTTCGGAGTCAGGATTACCACGGGAAACATCCGCCATATCAACGCCTTTTTCCTTAGCTGCTTTAATAAATTCAATAGTATCATTAATGCTCATACCGCCTCTTGGGTGGTCATCCTGAGCATTAACACGCATAAGCAAAGGCATATCTTCCGGCATATTTTTTCTAATTGCTTCAATACATTCAAACGCAAATCGCGCACGATTTTCAAACGAACCGTTGTATTCATCGGTTCGTTTGTTGTACGCAGTACTCAAAAATGCATGAGGCAAAAATCCATGTGCCGCCTGAAACTCTATACAGTCAACACCTGCTTCAACAGCCATTGCCGCAGCATTACCAAAAGCTGCAACTATGGTGTCAATATCTTCTTTTGTCATGTTTTCAGGGGTCATTGGGGTAACATCTTCCGGAAGATGTCTTTTAATTACATTCCCTCCATGCCACAGCTGTACACAAAGTTTTCCACCGGCTTTATGCAAAGCATCGGCAAGTGCTTTCAAACCATTTTTATGTACAGGCTTATACAAAGCCATATAATTTATACCATGAGTGCTTTCATGAACTGCACAGCATTCAGTAATATTAAGCCCACAGCCGCCTTTTGCACGAGCTACATGATAATCAATAAGCTGCTGTGTTATTTCACCGTTTTCAGTACAAAAACTGGTTTTCATAGCCGGCATGATAACACGATTTTTTAATGTAAGACCTTTAATTGTTATTGGCGAAAATAATGCATCAAATGCCACAATAAACGCCACCTTTCCCTTCGTAATTTCAACATAGTGAACCATATTTATTAAACCAAAAAATCCAAAATTACGCAAGTTTTTTTTGATTATATTAAGCATTTTCAATAAAGTACCCATTATCTTGTTAAATTTTTGTTTATCTTTGTTGTTTTTTTACGGTACTTGATTTAAAAACACAAAAAAAGGGCGACCCCATTTGGGATCGCCCTTCGTTAACTAATCACAAACTGTGACTTTGTTTGATTTTATTGCTATTAGATAACATCCAGAGCAACGTCAGCAGCCTGGTTAGCAGCCCACAGAACAGATTCAACCTGTTTAGCGTCACCAACGATATGGCATGGAATGCCCAGCTCGCCACATTTAGCTTCTACATCAGCAAATGGGTTTGCAACTGGTTTGTTGCCAAGGATTACGAGGTCGTAAGGAATGGTGTCGGTAACTTCGGTTTTATCTCTGTTAACTGCTTTGTAGGAGATTTCGGAAGCTGTTACACCTGTTACTGTGCAGCTTGTTACACATTTAACGCCTGCCATTGGGATGTTAACCATCAGGTTGAATCCACGCAGCCAGCCAGCGTCCATAGCCATCATTGGGCCTGCTTCGAGAACTACTGGTTTAATGCCTTTTTCCAGACATGCCTGTGTAGCTTCACAACCGTACTGGGTAGCACCGATAACTACTACGTTACCTGCTGGTGCAACTTTACCGGAAAGGATGTCTTCGTATGTGCAAACTTTTGCAGCGTCTGCGCCTTCCAGTACTGGAGCTGGAGCATGAGCACCGGTAGCTACGATTACATGGTCAGGTTTGATTTCAGCAACGAGTTCAGCTGTTACTGGAGTGTTGAGTCTGATATCAACGCCTGCTTTTTTGGTGTTTTCGATTTCCCAGTTGATCATGTTAACCCATTCATATTTGTATGGGAGAGCTTTTGCAAGGTTCATCTGACCGCCCAGTTCGCCTTTTGCTTCGCAAAGGATTGGGTTGTGGCCACGAGTTTTGAGCAGCTGTGCAGCTGTCAGACCTGCAAGACCGCCGCCTGCGATGAGAACTGTTTTAGCTTCGCTAGCGTCAACTTTGCGTACTGGTCTGTCAAGACGACCAACTTTAAGGTTACGAGTACACATCATGTGTGGCATTCTCTTATCCATAACTGCATCGAAGCAACCTTTGTTACATGCGATACATCTGCGGATTTCGTCTTCTCTGCCTTCTTTGTGTTTGTTTACGAAGTCATGGTCAGCAATCTGTGCACGACCCATAGCTACGAGGTCACAGATACCGTCTTCCAGAGCTTTTTCAGCCAGAGCACCGGTGTTGATACGACCAACAGCCATAACTTTCATGGTTGGAGGCAGCAGAGCTTTCAGAGCTTTAACATCTGGCAGGTTGAAGCCGTTTGGAGTATCCATTGTTGGAACTTCGTATCTCAGAGCTGGTGTACAGCCGTTACCACGGGAAACGTCAGCTACGTCAACGCCGTCTTCGTGTACCCAAGTCAGAACCTGAGCAACTTCTTCTGTTGTCAAACCGAGTTCGCCAACGAAGTCATCATGTACGTCGATACGCATGAACAGTGGCATATCTTCTGGCATGTTTTTACGGATTTCCTGGATAACTCTTCTTACGAAACGAGCACGGTTTTCCAAAGAGCCGCCGTATTCGTCTGTACGCTGGTTCCATACTCTGGACATGAAGGTATGACCAAGGTACATGTGAGCGGTGTGGTATTCAAGAACGTCTGCGCCCAGTCTAACAGCACGCTGTGCAGCTACACCGAAAGCTTCAACGATTTCATCCAACAGGGATACAGGAATGTCATTAACGGTTTCCTGCATGATAGCCTGACGTTTGCCGCCTTTGTATTCGTCGCCAAGCAGAGCCAGCATTGCGTTTACAGTTCTACCGCCGTGCCACAGCTGTACGCACATTTTACCGCCGTTAGCATGAACAGCGTCGATCATTTTTTTAACGCCAGCTTCATGTTTTTCTTCGTACAGTGCGCAGTATGCATAACCATGGGTGGATGGATGAACAGCCATAACTTCGGTGATGTTCAGACCACAGCCGCCTTTTGCGATTGCTGCATGGTAATCTACGAGTTTGTCACTAACGATACCTTCATGTTCGTTAGTTGTCATTTTTGTCATCATTGCTGGGAGAACTACGCGGTTTCTCAGTTCAACGCCTCTAATTTTCAGAGGGGAAAACAGTTTTTCATAAGCCATAGGATTTGCCACCTTTCTTTAACCTTTATAAGAATTTTTCGTGCTTTCTTT
>JAFYSU010000010.1 GCA_017559185.1 Oscillospiraceae bacterium | reverse complement strand
GATACCGGACATAAACGCACTAATCATAAAGGACATCATTTTGTGTTTAAACAGATTGATACCCATTGCTTCGGCAGCAATTTCGTCCTCACGAATAGCTTTGAATGCTCTGCCGTAACTGGAATTGATGAGTGCTGCCATTAAAATTACAACTATAACGGCAACCCCCATGGTCCACCACAGGCTGGAGATTGTAGGAATACCTTTAATACCCAGTGCACCGTTTGTAATGGTTTGTGTATTTGTAAATACTATACGGATAATTTCGGAAAAACCAAGGGTTGCAATCGCAAGGTAGTCACCTTTCAGGCGAAGAACAGGAGCACCAATGAAGAATGCTGCAATCGCCGCAACAATACCACCAAGGATAAGAGCCGCAACAAACGGCATTTCAATGTCGGCAATCATTGGATTCATTGGAGTGATGTAAAAAACACGAGCGCGTTCGGCAACAGGAACGGTAAAAATAGCTACTACATAAGCACCAATAGCCATAAAACCTGCCTGACCAAGCGAGAACATACCTGTAAAACCGTTTACAAGGTTCATGGAAAGCCCCATGATAGTATAAATAGCACAAAGGCTCAAAATTCTTCTTGTGTAAGAGTCAACATTTACCTGAAGCAAGCCTATTCCAAGCACTACAAGCACAAGGAATACCAGAGTCAGGATAATGTTGCGCTTTTTCTTATTTGCATCAGTCATAACATTACACCTTCTCTGTAATTTTTTCACCCAGCAGACCTGTAGGTCTTACCAGCAGGATAATAATCAAGAAAATAAATGCAAAAGCATCACGGTAGCCTGTGAGCTGCGGCAGAAGTGCGATGAGCAAAATTTCGCCAAGACCAAGCACAAATCCGCCAAGCATAGCACCTTTAATGTTGCCTATACCACCGATTACAGCAGCAATAAAGCATTTAAGACCAGGCATAACCCCCATCATAGGCTGTACCTGAGGGTATTTAACACCCCAAAGAATTGCACCTACTGCTGCCAGTGCGGAACCGATAGCAAAAGTGGAAGCAATAACACGGTCAATTTTAATACCCATTATACGAGCAATTTCATAGTCTTTAGATACTGCACGCATTGCCATACCAAGTTTGGTTTTATTTATGATAAACAAAAGAATAATACCCAAAATTACAGCTACAATCGGAATAACAACAGATACACGCTGCATTGTTACGCTTCCGATTTGGAAAGTTTGAGCCAATCCCGCAATTTCCGGAAATGCTCTTGGTTTACCTGTAAACAGGTAGGTAGAAAGGTTTTCCAAAAGGTAGGATACACCGATTGCAGAAATCAAAATAGATGTCTTTGGTGCATCACGCAGAGTGCTGTACGCACATTTTTCAATAAGCATACCCAAAAGGGCAGTAAGAACGATAGTGATAATTACAGTTAAATACCATGGCAGTTGGAATGTTATAATACCAAACACCATAAAATAAGCGGCCATCATAAAAATGTCACCATGAGCAAAGTTTATGAGCCGCAGGATTCCGTATACCATTGTATAGCCTATTGCAATCAAGGCATACAAGCTGCCAACGGATACACCGTTGGTGATATGCTGCATAAAGGTAGCCATATCCATCATATCGAAACACCCCAGATTCTAATTAGAATTATACTTTTTAACCCCAAATTTTAAAAAGTATTCCCGCAACCCGTTCAAAATCGAATGTCTGCGTTTTAATTTTTCCAAGCAAACGCTTGGTAGTTTTCTTATCTTTTACGAAAAGGGCGGCGGCTTGCCTGCAACACAGGCGAACCGCCGCCATAAATTTTGCAAAAACTACTTTTTACATTAGGCTGTTATTAGCCAAGAACTACTGTATCGTAGTATTCAAATTTGCCGTCTTTAACGATTTTGATTACTGCAGAGTTTTTGTCAGCATCGCCTTCAGCGTTGATGCTGATAAGACCAGTAGAACCAGCCATATCTGTTGTCTGAGCGATAGCATCACGGATAGCCTGTGGTTCAGCAGAGCCTGCAGCTTCGATAGCTTTGTAGATGAGCAGGTAAGCATCGTAACCCAGAGCAGTTACAGCAGCAACATTTTTGTCTGGATATTCAGCTTTGTAAGCTTCAAGGAATTTTGTTGTTTCGTCGGTGAGTGGGCTGTTTTCATCAAAGAATGTGGACATTACGCAGCCTTCAACATCAGCGCCGCCAACTTCGATGAATTCGTTGGTTTCCCAAGTGTCCCCACCGATGATTGGAACATCAATACCCTGCTGTCTTGCAGCTTTAACAATCAGTGCGGATTCGGTAAAGTTACCTGGAGCGAAGATTACATCTGGTTTTTCAGCCATAACGGTTGTAATCTGGCTGGAGAATTCCATATCACCAGTGTTGTAGTTAGCTGTTGCAACGATAGCGTTTTCATCGCCTGTAAGTTCTTTGAATGCAGTTACGAAGAAGCTTGCCAGACCAACAGAGTAGTCGTTGGAAACTTCCTGAATGATAGCAGCTTTTCTTGCGCCCAGTTTTTCGTAAGCGTAGTTAGCCATTACTGTACCCTGGAATGGGTCAAGGAAGCAAACACGGAAGTAGTAGTCGTTACCCTGTGTAACCTGTGGGTTTGTGCAGGAAGCACCAACTGCAGGAACCTGATTTGTTTTTACAAGGTCACCTGCTGCAATGGAGTAACCGGAACCCCAAGAACCGATGATAGCGGATACATTTTCTTTTTCAATCAGACGAGCAACAGCTGTTGTAGCTTCTGCTTTGTCGGATTTATTGTCAACAACAACCAGTTCGATTTTTTTGCCAAGAACTTCTGGATACAGTTTGTTAGCGATTTTGATACCTTCAACTTCCAGTTCGCCGCCTGCTGCGTTAGCGCCTGTCAGTGGTTCGAATACACCAATTTTAATTACATCGCTTTCAGCTGGTGCTGCTGCTTCTTCTGCTGGTTCACTGGAACCGCCGCAGCCTGCAAAGGACATTGTTGTCATTGCCAAGCAGAGCATCATCGCAATAAATCTTTTCATCTCTAATCTCCTCCATTGCTTTCTTTTCTTTTAGAAAAGGTTCTGTTCCAAAAAATCACATTATGTACAAGTGCTTTTGGATTGTGGACAGTATAACATGATTATTAAAATTTGGCAATGTGCAAGAAAATATTTCAATTAATTTCATATGCAGGATTAATTTTTCGAGCCTTGATTTGTGCAAATAGACAATAATTATATTATATTCTATGCATAATCAGCTTTATATTGTGACTTTTTAAACTCAATACCTAAAACTTTTGCATATTTTTTATCAAAAACTGCTGTTTTTTACCTAAATACACGATGTCATTTGTGTGTTTAACGCAAGCACACCTGTTTCCCTCGTGCAGTTATTCACCACAAAATGCAAGACGAGTCTTTCAATTCCTGCAAAACTCGCCTGTATTTTCAATAACGCACCTAATTAAAGCGTTAAATTTGAAGTCAACTTTCCTTATCTGTCACATGGAACTGTTTAAGGTTGCCTATTTTCTGCCGGCGCTGCTCCAAAACAGCCTGTACATCTTCCATTGGTATGTCCAACTGTGCCATCATTACCAACAGATGGTACATCAAATCACATATTTCGCCTACTGTTTCGGAATTATCACCGTTTTTTGCAGCAATTTTGGTTTCGCTGCATTCCTCGCCAACTTTTTTTAGTATTTTATCCAAGCCTTTTTCAAAAAGATAACAGGTGTACGATTCCGCCTGCGGTTCAGCCTTACGCTGAAGCACAACATCATAAAGTCCTTTTAATGTATCGGTCATGCTTTATTCTCCTCTAAAGGTATTTCATTAAAAAAGCAGCTGTGACTGCCCGTATGGCAGGCAGGGCCTGTTTGCTGTACTGTTACAAGCAGTGTATCGTCATCACAATCGGAGTAAATCGAAACCACCTTTTGCAGATGTCCCGATGTAGCCCCTTTGTTCCACAGCTGCTGTCGGGAACGGCTGTAAAACCATGTGTAGCCTGTTTCAAGTGTTTTTGCAAGGCTTTCCTTGTTCATATAAGCAAGCATAAGCACCTGCCCTGTGGACTCCTCCTGCACAACTGCGGGTATAAGCTCGCCTTTTATAAAATATTTATCCAAATTCATACACACAGCCCCTTATCTGGCAGGAATACCACACTCACGAAGATGCTCCTTTACCTGCGACACTGTAAGCTCCTTAAAGTGAAACAAGCTCGCAGCAAGAGCCGCATCTGCTCCTGTTTTTTCAAACACCTGTGAAAAATGCTCAAGGCATCCACAGCCGCCCGATGCTATTACCGGTATGGTAACAGCTTGGCTCACCGCATTGGTCAGTTCAAGGTCAAATCCGTTTTTAACACCGTCGGTATCCATTGATGTAAGCAAAATCTCGCCTGCACCAAGCTGCTGCACCTGTTTTGCCCACTGTACTGCATCCAGCCCTGTATCAATACGCCCACCGCTTATAACAACGGTAAAGCTGCCGTCTTCACGGCGTTTAGCATCAATTGCAACAACAACACACTGACTTCCGAAAATTTCGGCTGCTTCACTTATAAGCTTGGGGTTACGAACTGCCGCCGAATTTATTGAAACCTTGTCCGCACCTGCACGAAGTATATTGCGGATATCATCAACCGAAGATATACCACCGCCAACAGTAAGCGGAACAAACACATTCTGTGCTGTTCTGCGAACAACATCAACCATTGTTCCTCTGCCTTCGTGGGTTGCCGTTATGTCAAGAAAGCATATTTCGTCAGCACCCTGTCTGTCGTACTCCATGGCAAGCTCAACAGGGTCTCCAACTTCCTTTATGCCAACAAAATTAACTCCCTTAACCACCTTGCCGTCACGCACATCAAGGCATGGGATAATTCGTTTAGCAAGCATTACAGCGCCTCCTTTGATATTCTGACAGCATCCGCCAAAGACAATGTTCCCTTGTATATGGATTTTCCGCAGATGGCCCCGTACATATCCATATTTTTAAGGTTTTTGATGTCGTTTATATTGTGTATGCCGCCACTTGCAATAATATTGCAGGAAACAGCATTTTTAAGTCTTTCAAGATGTTCAAGGTTAGGGCCGCTTAAAGTGCCGTCCTTTGAAATATCTGTATAGATTATGTATTTAACACCGCTTGCTTCAACCGCACGGGCAAGGTCAAGAAAATGAACGGTGCTTGTGTCCAGCCAGCCGTCAGCTGCAACCATTTCGTTTTTTGCATCAATGCCAACCGCTATGCGCTCGCCGTATTTTTCAACAGCCTTTCGCACAAGCTGCGGGTTGGACAATGCGGCACTTCCCAAAATAACTCGTGAAATACCGTTTTCAAGGTAATAATCTATGGTTTCCATATCACGAATACCACCGCCAAGTTCAACCTTTAGCGGAGTGTTCGCTGCAACATCCAAAAATATTTTGCTGTTTTTAGGTTTAGCTTCCTTTGCTCCGTCAAGGTCAACCATGTGTATCCATTCGGCACCTTGCTGAACAAACTGCTGTGCTGTTTTCATGTAATCATCGGCAACCTTTTCGCTTGTTCCAAAGTCACCCATTTTAAGACGCACACACATACCATTGTAAATGTCTATTGCAGGCAGGATAATCATTTGTTTTCCCCTTTCTGCGCAAGCTCGCAAAAGTTTTTAAGTATACTAAGACCTACTTTACCGCTTTTTTCGGGATGGAACTGTGCACCGTAAACATTACCGTTTGCAACCAATGCCGTTACCTGCTCGCAGTAATCACTCGTTGCACAAATGTACTGCGGCAAAGTATCCGCCATGTAGGAATGAACGAAGTAAACATAATCACCCTGAGCCAGATTTTTTGTAACAGCATTTTCCTGTGTTATGTTAAGTGAATTCCACCCCATGTGCGGAATTTTAAATCCGTTGGCATTAAGCAGCCTTACCTTTCCCGGAATAAGTCCCAAGCCGTCGTGTTCACCAAATTCAAAGCCTTTTTCAAACAACATCTGCATACCAAGGCATATACCCAGCAGAGGCTTTTTTTGCACCTGCTGTTTTATTACAGGTACAAGACCTGTGCTTTCAAGACGGTTCATGGCATCGCCAAACGCACCTACCCCCGGCAAAATCAATGCGTCCGCTGCTTCGATTTGTGCTGCATCACTTGTTATAACGCTTTCAACACCAAGAAAATCCAAAGCATTTTTTACACTGAACAAATTGCCTGCACCATAATCTATTATAGCAATCATTAGAATAATCCTCCCGCGGTTACAATACTCCTTTGCTGGACAATACTCCGCCGCTGCGCAGCGAAGCCGCCTGTGCCATTGCATGAGCAAAGGATTTAAAAACAGCTTCAATGCAGTGGTGGTCATTGCTGCCGTAAAGCAGCCTGATGTGAAGTGTCATTCCCGCATTTACGGCAACCGCACGGAAAAATTCCTCCACCATGCAGCAGTCCATACTGCCAACCGACTGGTTTTTAAATTCAGCATCAAATACAAGATATGGTCTGCCGCTTATATCTATCGCAGTAAATGCAAGTGCTTCGTCCATTGGTATGTAAACCGAACCATAACGCTGAATTTTACTGCGGTCGCCCAAAAGTTTCGCCAAAGCCTGTCCCAAAACTATGCCGACATCTTCAATAGTATGGTGGCAATCCACTTCAAGGTCACCTTTTGCATCAATACGCAAATCAAACCCAGAATGCACCGCAAAAGCCGTAAGCATATGGTCGAAAAAGCCAATACCTGTATTTATGCTGCATTGTCCGCTTCCGTCCAAGTTTAAAATCAGGTTTATATCGGTTTCTTTTGTTTTTCTGGTAAGCTCACAGCTTCTCATAAAATTTCCTCCAGTGCAGCCAATACCGCTGCGTTTTCGGTTTCACTTCCTGCCGATATTCTTAAATATTCTCCCATATATCTAATTGCAATCCCTTTGGAAAGCAGTTTTTCAAAAATTTCTTTATTCCTTGTGGTTTTAAAGAAAACAAAGTTTGTAACAGGAGCATACACGCACAAAATTTCTGCTTTGCGCTCTTTAAGTTCGAGTATGCTTTTGTACAGGCACTCACGGGAAGCTTTTATTTTTTCAATACAGTCCATAAGATAATCCTTATGTCTCAAAACAACAGTTCCTGCAACCTGGTCAAGTGTACTTACATTATATGGGGACTTAGCAGCACGAAGTCCGTTTGTGTTGGTTGCTCCCGAAACAGCAAAGCCAAGCCTTGCCGCTGCAAGTCCGATTGCTTTTGAACAGGTACGCAGTATTACAAGGTGCGGAAACTCCTCCACCCTGTCCATTATCGAGCAGTCCCAAAAGTCCATGTAGGCTTCATCAAGAATAACCAAACAATTTACCGAGGACACCAAATGCAAAACCTCGTCTCTGCCCAAACCAAGTGATGCAGGGTTGCAGGGGTTGGAAAATATAACCCCTGCGATATTATTTTCGTTTATGTATGCTATAAGGTCATCAACATTAACTGTAAGGTTGTCGCTTTTGGAATAGGTCACACACTCAAGTTCTGCCAAGCTTATGTAAAATTTGTACATTGAAAAATCCGGTGCAAGTGTAAGCACACGGTCACCTTTTTCAAAAAAAGAGTTCATGATAAGGCAAATAAGCTCATCAGAACCGTTGAATGCTGTTACCAATTCGCTGTTTATTCCGTAAAATTTGGCAAACGCACCGCACAATTCTTTAGCATAAGGGTCGGGGTAACGATTGAATGCTATTGAAGCTGCTGCATTTGCAATTTCTGCACGGATATCATCAGGAAGGCTTATAAAGCTTTCGTTAGCATCAAGGCGAACCACAAACTCCCCCTGTATTGGAGCATACGGTGTCAGTTCCCTAAGTTTTCTTGTTAACTGATATGCCATTTTGTTTCCCCCTTACTCAAAACGCACCTGAATTGAATTTGCGTGAGCAGGCAAGCCTTCTTTGTTAGCCAAAAGTACGATATCTTCCTGTGCTTCAAGCAAAGCATCCTTTGTATAGTAAATAAAAGCTGATTTTTTTACAAAGCTGTCAACCGATAATGGTGAGAAAAATCTTGCTGTACCGCCTGTCGGCAAAACATGGTTTGGGCCTGCATAGTAGTCACCCAACGGCTCGGGAGAATACTGTCCCAAGAATATCGAACCTGCATTATTCAGGCGGCCCAAATACTGCATTGGGTTTTCCACCATTACTTCAAGGTGTTCAGGTGCAAGCTCGTTGGCAAAGTTAATCATGGTGTCGATATCCTCACAAACCAACACCGCACCGTAATTTTTAAGGGAACTTGAAATCATGTCATAGCGTTCCATACCCTGCATTTGCTGCTCAAGCTCTGCAACTGTTTGGTCGGCTACCTCCTGCGATGTTGTTAGCAGTACCGCCGAACAAACTGCACCATGCTCCGCTTGGCTGAGCAGGTCTGCCGCAATATAACGCGGATTTGCTGTTTCGTCCGCCATTACAAGTATTTCACTTGGGCCCGCTATCATATCAATACCAACCTTGCCAAACAAAAGTTTTTGCGCTGTTGCAACATACTGATTGCCAGGTCCTACTATTTTGTCTACCTTTGGTACGCTTTCGGTTCCGTAAGCCAAAGCCGCTATAGCCTGTGCACCGCCCATAAGGAAAACTCTGTCTATTCCTGCTATTGCCGCAGCAGCAAGAATGTCCGGATTTGCTTTCCCGTTTTTCATTGGCGGAGTAACCATTACAAGCTCGCCCACACCTGCAATTTTAGCAGGAACAGCAGCCATAAGCACCGACGACGGATACGCAGCTGTACCGCCCGGAACATATATACCCACACGCTCAAGTCCGCGCACACGCTGCCCCAAAATACAACCATTTGCCATTGGATTTATGAAACCCTGCTGTTTTTGGCGGTTGTGGAAATCTGCAATATTTTCCTGTGCATTAAGCAGTGCTGTTATGTAGTCGCTGTCTGCTTCGGTAAGTGCATCGTTTATTTCCTCGCGGTCAACTTCAAAAACTTCGGGACAGTATCCGTCAAACTTTTGGGTGTATTCTCTTACCGCTTTGTCGCCTTCACGGCAGACATCTTCAAGTATTTTTGCTACCGCTTCGGTAACTTTTTTGTCAGCCTCGGCGTTTCTTTCATTAAGTGCTTTCAGCAGTTCAATCTCATCTTTTCCGTTTACGCAAGCTGTATTTATTATCATCTTCAGTTCTCCTTTATTGCCCTTCTCATGTCATCTATCAAATTTTCGATTTCTTTTTTTCTCAGTTTAAGGCTTGCAATATTTACTATAACCCTTGCCGATACCTGTGCTATCTCCTCGGCTATTTCCAAGCCGTTTTCTTTAAGAGTAGTGCCTGTTTCAACTATATCAACAATAGCATCTGCCAAACCCAAAATTGGTGCAAGCTCCACCGAGCCTTCTATCTTAACTACTTCGATATCCATTTTCGACTCAAAATAGCTTCGTGCCACATTCGGATATTTTGTTGCTATGGTACGGCTGTGATAACCTTCGTAAAAATTAGTGCCCTTCGGTACAGCCAATGCAAAACGGCATCTGCCAAAGCCAAGGTCAAGCACCTCGTAAAATGATTTACCCATTTCCATTATGGTGTCTTTACCAACTATACCTAAATCGCACACACCGTTTTCAACATATGTTATAACATCCGCTGATTTAGCCAACACAACCTCTATGTTTTTTTCAGGTATGCAAAGCACCAGCTTTCTGCCTTTATTGCGTATCTGCGAGCAGTCGTACCCTATTGATTCGAGCATAGCAACTGTTTTTTCTTCCAAGCGCCCCTTTGTAAGCGCAATTCTTAACGGTTTCATAGTTCACCTCTGTCAAAGCACTTCTACGGTTGGTATGCCTTTTGATTTCGCATAAGCCTTGGTTTGCTCAAGTGTATCAAACAAGCTGTATTCGCAGCGTATTCCCTGTTCAACCAACTCTTTCATTCTTGCAAACACCAATGGGTCACACTGTTTTTCAGAAAAAAGCAAAATCTGCGTTTTTGGAGGTACTGTGTCTCCTTTTTCCAACAGCACACGCGAAAGCTGGTTGACATTTACCGCAAAACCCGTAGCAGGAAGCGCCTGCCCAAAATCCTGCATCAGCTTGTCGTACCTGCCGCCCGAAAGCACAGGCTCGCCTACACCATCGACATAACCGCGGAATATTATTCCGGTGTAGTATTCCGCCTGATTAACAAGTCCCAAATCCACTATAACCTTTTCACCCAAACCCAAAGCCTGCAAGCTTTCGTAAACGCTGCGAAGCTCGTCCAAAACCTTTTTGCCATTCGGGAACAGCTTGGCAGCTTGGTCAATAACATCACAGCCCCCAAACATCTCCGGCAGCTTTGCCAATGCTGTTACTGCTTCGCTTTCAGGGTAGCTTTTAAGTACATCGCCCAATGCAGCGTAGTTTTTGGACTCAATTAATTCTCGTATTTTTTCTTTTTCCGTATCATCTGCCTCAAGATTATTCATAAGCTGTTTAAAGTAACCTATATGGCATATTTCCAAACGATAGTTTTCAATGGAACAGTGTGTCAAACCGTTTGCCGCAAGTTCAAGTATTTCCAAATCGGCTTTTATGCTGCCTGCACCTATAAGCTCGACTCCTGTTTGTGTTATCTCGTTGCTGAACCCTTTCATGGACGGATTGCTTCGGTACACATTCTGGTCATAGTAAAGGCGTACAGGCTTTTCAAGTCCCGCAAGCCTTGTTCCCATAAGTCTTGCAATAGGAATAGTGCAATCAGGCCGCATTACCATGAGCCTGCCTTTTGAGTCGGTAAGCTTATACATGGTTTCCTGCGGAAAATATGCCGCATTGGAATAAAACACATCATAAAATTCCAACCCAGGTGTCATTACCTCATCAAAACCACGATGTCTAAAAAAACGCGCAAGCCTGCGCTCTATGCTGCGCTTGGCTTCGCACTGTTCAAAAAGTATATCCCTTGTTCCATCGGGTGTTATTTTGTCGTGTATTTTCATTTCATTTTCCCCACTGTATCGTTTCACTTTATTGTGGTAGTATATTAGCATACTAAAATAAATATGTCAACCGAATTTCTACTCGTTTAAAGCATATTTATTTTAGTGTACCATAGTCAAAATAACTGTCAAGCATGGTAAAACTTAGTCCCTTTTTACTTTTGGACTGACAGTTTTCAACTCCGGCAATTTCACCAAGCATTGATGTGAGCAGGAAAATATGATAAAGTG
>JAFYSU010000009.1 GCA_017559185.1 Oscillospiraceae bacterium | reverse complement strand
TTTCAACTGTCTTCATTCCGTAGTGGTTTTTCCATATATTGTTTTGACATTCACTCCATTAAGCATGCCAAGCTTTCCGGACAACGAGCTTATAACATTGTTAGGAGCTTCTATTGCTACACTTATTATATTAAGCGAACGGTCACGGTAAGGTATACCCATTCTGCCTATTATGTAATCACGATAATCGTGAAGGATATTATTAAGGCGTTCAACGCTTTCAGCCTGCTCAACTATTATCCCTATAAGAGCTATCCTGTTTTCCATACGCTTCGGTCTCCTTTGAAAAAAATAATACCCTTTGTAAGCTATATTGTAAGACTACCATATTCGTGATTAAATTACAAACTTTGCCGAACCTTTTCTATTCGTTGAAACAAATAATCGGATATGATAAACTTTAAAAGCTACGATAATTTTCGGAGGTGTATTTATGGCAAAAACAATGAAAGCGACAGCAGCACTTTCTGCACTCATAACCATTTGTTGTTATTTGCCATATTCACTTACTCATAACAGTGTTTTGCTTACACTGTCAATTACCTTTGGGACTATTGCATACCATTTTAATGTTAGATTGCTGGTTGGTGCTTTATTTAATGCGATTATGAACAACAAGGCAGACTATACCGCCAAGTGGTTTCAGGTAAGCAAAGCAGAAATGAAATTGTATAATCGGCTAAAAATTAAAAAGTGGAAAAACAAAATGCCTACCTATGATGCAGACTCGTTTGATGTTTCCAAACACAGTTGGGAAGAAATTATGCAAACCATGTGCCAATCCGAGTTGGTACACGAAGCAAACATTATCCTCAGCTTTCTTCCCGTTGCGGCATCGGTATACTTTGGTTCATTTTGGGTATTTATGATTACATCTGTATTTTCCGCAATAGTTGACTTGCTTTTTGTATTCATGCAAAGATTTAACAGATACAGAATCTTAAAACTAAAGAGCAGGGCATAAAATTCAAACTGCAGGTTGTGTATTATTCTGCAAATTTCGCCCTGCCGTTATAAATAAAAACTGAATATATAGAAAATATTACGCCTGCATGATATAATACCCCCATTATGCAAATCACTATTACTGCCGAACTGTTAAGCGGCAGTTTTTTATTCGATAAAATAATCATTTATATTACAGTCAAGAAAAAGAGGTATACACTTTGAGCGACAACCGTGTATTTTACCAAAAGGTTTTCAGCCTTGTTATGCCAATGGCACTGCAAAACTTAATAAATGTTGCCGTAACCTCCGCCGATGTTATAATGCTCGGCAAAGTGGGGGAAGATGTTTTGTCGGGTGCTTCGCTTGCAGGTCAGGTACAATTTATAATGACCTTGATATTTTTCGGGATAACATCGGGGGCAGCTGTACTTACAGCGCAATATTGGGGTAAAGGCGATATAGCCACAATTGAAAAAACAATGGGAATTTCGCTGCGTTTTTCCCTTATTATAGGACTTTGCTTTTCACTTGCAGGCTTTTTGTTCCCTGCTCAAATAATGTCTTTATTTTCACCTGAACCCGAGGTAATCCGTCAAGGTGCTTTATATTTACAGATAGTTTCCGTATCGTACATTTTTGTTTCGATAAACATGATATACCTGAACATAATGCGCAGTGTTGAGCGAGTGCTTATATCAACGGTTGTATACTCCATATCACTCGTAATAAACATTGGTATAAATGCTGTTTTGATATTCGGCTTGTTCGGCATGCCGGCACTCGGAATACAAGGTGCAGCAATAGGTACTGTTGCAGCCCGAGTGAGCGAATTTTTGATTATTCTTTTTTACGATAAATTCTTCAACAATGTAATTAGATTTCGCATATCGTCACTTTGGGAAAGCAATCCCCTACTGCTTAAAGATTTTCTTAAATATTCCCTGCCAGTTACACTTAACGAACTTATGTGGGGCACAGGCAATGCAATGAATGCGCTTATTATTGGTCACTTGGGAAGTGCTGCCGTTGCTGCAAACTCGGTAGCACAGGTAACACGCCAGCTTGCAACGGTAATTGCAATGGGAATTGCAAACGCAACCGCAATAATCATAGGCAAAACAATTGGCGAACGCAAATACGAGCTTGCCGAAATATATTCCAAAAAGCTGCTGCGTTTAACGCTTGCCGCAGGCTTATGCGGTGCATTGCTTATTTTGATTATACGGCCAATAGCGGTAAACAGCATGGATTTGAGCCCGCTTGCTAAAGAATACATGTCGTTCATGATGTTTGTAATGGCATATTTCACCGTTATTTTTTCGTACAACACTACCCAAATCGTTGGTATATTCCGTGCAGGCGGTGATACCCGCTTCGGACTTTACCTTGATGTTTCCACAATGTGGGGCTGCTGTATTTTACTTGGTGCCGCTGCCGCATTCATTTTCGAACTTCCTGTACCTATTGTTTACCTGATTTTGACGGGTGACGAAATAATTAAAACTCCGTTTACCATCTACCGCTACAAAAGCCGTGTATGGCTGAAAAATATAACAAGATAATGTTTTTACAAACCAAAACTTAAAATTGACTTTGCTGTTCCAAAGTATTAAAATATTGGTAATAAATATTTTCTTCGTGAATGAGGAATCTCTACCGGCGGTAAAGCCCGCGAGCGTTTACCAACGCATAATCCGATTTTTTACGGAGCCGACAGTAAAGTCTGGACGGGAGAAGAAAATCCATGCGGATTTGTCTTTTCCTGTTTTATTTTAAAGACACCGCAAAAGGTGTCTTTTTTATTTTTTCAAGGAGGGTATAAAATGGCTAATTCAAATTATTTGGCAACCGAAAAAATCAGTCGGCTTCTGTTTAAATTTTCGGTTCCTACTTTTTTAACCTTACTTGTAAATCAGCTTTATAACCTTATCGACCAGATTTTTATCGGTCAAGGAATAGGAATTGTGGGAATTGCAGCTGCAAATGTAGCCTTTCCGTTTTTCACAATATGCTCTGCCCTTGCGCTTTGGATTGGCGACGGTTGTTCGGCAAACATAAGCCTTTTTAGCGGAAAAGGCGAGCATGAAAATGCCGACAAGGTATTCACCGCTGCTGTATCACTGCTTTTGGGAACGGGCTTTGCGTTCGTTTTCATTAGTCAGCTGTTTTTGCAGCCCTTGGTATTGTTGTTCGGTGCTTCACCAACAGCGCTTGAAGCTGCCATGGCTTATTCAAGAATTATCCTTTTGGGACTCCCCTTTATGATGTGCAGTATTGCCTTTACTGCAATCATCCGCGCCGACGGCAATCCCCAGTATATGATGCGCTGCATGATACTTGGTGCAGTAATAAACCTTTTCCTTGACCCATTGTTCATATTTGTTTTTAAGTTAGGTGTTGAAGGTGCAGCAGCTGCAACCGTTATAGGTCAGGTTGCTTCGGGTACTTTAAGTCTTATGTACATACCAAAATTTAAAACTGTACAGTGGAAAAAAGAATATGCCCTCCCCCGTTTCAATGTATCAAAACAAATTTTGGCTTTTGGTTTTCCAAGCCTTATGACACAGCTTTGCGCTACCCTTACACAAATAGTAATGAACAACCTTATGCGCAGCTGCGGTGCACTGACCGATTACGGCAGCGACATTGCAATATCTTCATACGGAATAATGATGAAGCTTTACCAGATAGCTCATTCAATGTTTGTTGGTGTTTCTTCGGGTACTCAGCCAATTAACGGCTTTAACTACGGTGCCAAGCTTTACAAAAGGGTTTACACCACATACAAAACAGCAGCTTGTGTTTCAATTGTAATTTCAGCTGTGTGGTTTTTACTGTTCCGTTTTTGCGGTAATCCAATAGCCGCCTGCTTTATAAGCGGTGACCCCCTATTCCATGAATTTGCGGTACACTGCTTTAAGGTTTACATGCTTGCATTCTTTTTGTACGGTATGCCAATGGTAACAGCTTCGTTTTTTCAAGCAGTTGGAATGCCACGCAAGGCACTGCTGATAACCGTATCACGCCAACTGTTTTTCCTTATACCTTTCGCACTAATGCTTTCACACTTTTACGGTATGGACGGCGCACTTGCCGCTGCACCTGTCGCCGATATTCTTACATTTATTGTTTCCTTGGCAATAATATTCACAGAATTTTCCCATTGGAAAAAAGCAAATTTAATTTGAGTAAATTTGAGTATTTAAGTATTGCATTAAATACTCAAATATGTTATACTAACCTCAAGGTAAAAATAACCTGACAATGCTTTTAATTTTTAGGGGGATTTTAAAAATGCAAAACAGAGCTGAAAAAGCCGTTGAACTTCATGCAAAAGGATACAACTGCTGCCAAGCGGTAGTATGTGCTTACTGCGATTTATTTGGTATTGACGAAAAAACAGCTTTCACACTCAGCGAAGGCTTTGGTGCAGGCATGGGCGGTATGGAAAACACCTGCGGTGCTGTAAGCGGCATGGTAATGCTTGCAGGCATGAAAAAAAGCTGTCGTGACCCTGAACTGCGCAACACAAAAGCTGTTACTTACCCTGTGGTAAAAACCATGACAAAAGCTTTCAAGGACCAAAACACAACTACAATCTGCCGCGAACTCAAAGGACTTGATACCGGCACAGTGCTGCGCGGATGCCGCGACTGCATTATGGATGCTTGCCATATAGTAGATGCTAACCTGCTTGGCGACTAATGCAACAACAGACATTGTTTTAAATGCTGTAAAAAACAACAGGAACTGACGAAATTAATCGACAGTTCCTGTATTTGTATTTCACTAAAAAGGAGCTGCAAATGAACAGTATACAAATAATATGCTTCGGCATTGTTACAACTCTTTTAATAATCATCTTGCTGATGTGTACGGTTATATTATCCCGCCTCAAAAAACAAAATAACACCGAAATCCTGCGTATGCTTGAGCATCTACGAAATGATATGCACACTCAGCACACACAACTTCGGCAGGAGCTTAGCGTACTCATGCAGACTACTGTAAGAAACATGGGTGAAATGCTTGCATCATCGCAAACAGCAGCCGCTAATTTACAGCTGCAAAAACAGGAGGCTTTACAAGCGGCATTGACCTCCCAAATGCTTCAAATGGAAAAGCGTATACAATCGTTTTCGCTTGAAAATGAAAACAAACTGGAAGCCATACGCACAACCGTTGAAAAGCGTCTTGCCTACATTCAGCAGGACAACAACAACAAACTGGAGCAGATGCGCCAAACAGTGGACGAAAAGCTGCAAAAAACTCTTGATGACAAGATGAACCAATCCTTTAAAATGATAAGCGAACGGCTTGAACAGGTTTACAAAGGTCTTGGTGAAATGCAAACCCTTGCGGTGGGTGTTGGCGATTTAAAGAAAGTTCTTTCCAATGTTAAAAGCCGTGGTATTCTTGGCGAAATACAGCTTGGTGCTATATTAACCGAAATTCTTGCCCCCGAGCAGTATGATGCAAATGTATGTACAAAACCGAACAGCCGCAGCTTTGTTGAATTTGCGGTAAAGCTTCCAAACGAAGACGGCAGCTTTATTTGGCTGCCAATAGATTCAAAATTCCCAAGCGATGCATACACACAGCTGCTTGATGCTTACGACAGCGGTTCACCCGAAGCTGTTCAAGCTGCCGCTGCTGCTTTGCAAGGCAGACTAAAAAGCTTTGCCAAGGATATTCACGACAAATACATTGCTCCTCCGTACACCACTGAATTTGCAATAATGTTTCTTCCGTTTGAGGGACTTTATGCCGAAGCAGTAAACCGCGGTATGGTAGAGGTTTTACAGCGGGAATATCATATTAACATTGCGGGTCCAAGCACCATGGCAGCACTGCTGAACAGCCTGCAGATGGGATTTAAAACATTTGCAATACACCAGCGCAGCGGAGAAGTTTGGGACCTTTTGGGTGCTGTAAAAACCGAATTCGACAAATTTTCCGATGTGCTTAAGCTTACACAGCAGCGACTCGAGCAAGCCAACAGCGAGCTTGATAAATTGGTTGGTGTTCGCACCCGCCAAATTCAGCGCAAGCTTAAAAACATTACTCGCCTTTCCGAACAGCAAACGGCAAATTTGCTTCCTGCGTGTGACACCGACTGTTTTGACGATGATGAAGCAGTAAACGAAATTTTTTAAAATTTCGTATTGACAAATCTCCCATAAAGCAATATACTTTAATACATAAAATCATTAAAGAGGTATTTCGATGAATAAAACTATGATGACAGCTGCATATTTTTATTACCTGTATTTTAATACGGGTCGCTTGTGCTGTCATTACAGATAGGTTTATTTTATTCGTTGTATGACATCGGCGGCTTTTGCATAACCTGCAAAGGCCGCTTTCTTTATAATCAAACAAAAAGGAGATATATGTTATGGTAATTATTTTAAAACAAAACGCAGACACCGCTAAAAAAAATGCACTGATTGAAAATCTTACATCGCTTGGAATAGTAATCCACCACAGCCAAGGTACTCATACAACACTCATGGGTCTGGTTGGTGACACTTCTCGCCTTGACATAAACCTCCTTTTGGCAAACGATATCGTTGAAGATATCCGCAGAATATCCGAACCATACAAAGCAGCAAACCGCCGTTTTCATCCCGACGATACCATAATTTCGGTAGCTGGAAGAAAAATCGGCGAAGGATTTTTTAGCGTAATTGCAGGTCCTTGTTCGGTTGAAAGCGAAGAACAGCTTACAACCATTGCCGAGTCCGTTAAGAAAAGCGGTGCAAAATTCCTGCGTGGCGGTGCTTTTAAACCACGAACCTCGCCATACTCCTTCCAAGGCTTGGAAAATGAAGGGCTTAGACTTCTTTCCCTTGCCAAAAAAGCAACAGGGCTTCCAATTGTTACCGAAATTATGAGCGAATCACAGCTTGATGACTTTGACGATGTAGATGTAATTCAAGTAGGTGCACGAAACATGCAGAACTTCCGTCTGCTCAAGGCTTTAGGTCAATGCAAAAAGCCAGTTCTTCTTAAACGCGGTCTTTCCAGCACAATCGAAGAATTTTTGATGAGTGCGGAATACATCCTTGCAGGCGGAAATCCTAATGTAATTCTTTGCGAACGCGGTATTCGCACCTTTGAACCAATGATTAGAAATAATCTTGATATCTCCGCTGTTCCGCTGCTTAAAAAGCACTCACATCTTCCTGTTATAATTGACCCAAGTCACGCGGCAGGTATGTCTTGGATGGTAGAGCCCTTGAGCAAAGCCGCTATTGCAGCGGGTGCCGACGGTCTTATCATAGAAGTGCACAACGACCCTAAGAATGCTCTTTGCGACGGTAATCAATCCCTTAATATGACCGAATTTGACCGTCTTATGGGTGATATTTGTGCGCGTGTAGCTTTTGAAAAGAAAATTATGGGATAACAGTCCAAATTTTAAGAGGCACGGTTTTTTTTAACCGTGCCTCTTTTTTTACCAGTGATTTACAGACTCCGATGACTGCCCTGACTCTGCATTACCGCTTCGCACCTTTTTCATGGTAGCCAAGCGTTCTCTTGTTTTTTCCGCCCAATCGTATACTGCAAAATATCTTTCCGGAATTATGTCATCGTCGCTTTCGTTGTCCATCCAACGCCAACAATCGCATTTCACCTTGTCGGGATTTATGCCCTTGCTGCCCCATTGGTCAATGAGTATATCTATGGCATTTACTTCTTCCAAAAGCTTTTTAAGTGCCGAAACAGCCATTCTGTACAAAGCCTTTGTTTTTGCATCGCACTCACGGTTAGGCCACAAATACGCAACAGCCTGCTGTGTTGTTATTACCTCACCGCGTTTATCTATCAGCAATGCCATAAGTTCGCGGGATTTACCACTGCTGAACTTCAGCAATTTTCCGTTTACCGAAACCTCAAGCTGACCAAATGTGTAAATTTCGACCTTGTTTTCGTCCTGTGGCGAGCATTTGTCCAAAGTGCGTATTTTTTGGATTATTTCGGAAGGCTCGTACGGTTTTAAAATATATCCGCAAGCGTCAACAGCAAAAGCCTGAACTGCATAATGTTCATACGCTGTAACAAAAACAACGGAAATATCCTTTTGCAGTTCATTAATTTTTTTTGCAAGTTCAATACCCGTCATAACAGGCATTTCGATGTCCAAAAAAGCAATATCAACATCGTTTTCCTGCAAAAACTCCAAAGCTTGCAGCGGATTGTTAAAACCTCCTAAATATTCCACATCGGAAATATCACTGCATATCATTCTAAATGCATCCAAACAACCCTTTTCATCATCAACGGAAATAATTTTCATCATAATCAAGTCCTCTTTTTCAAGTATTTATCGTAACTACGACCTCAGTACCTTCGCCTATTTTGCTGTTAAATTTAATGGTAGAGTTATTCATTGCCTTTATTCTGCTTGTAATATTTCTCATACCATAAGATTTTTCATCAATATTTTTTGTGGTATCAAAGCCTACTCCGTTATCGGTAACAGTGATTTCGTAGCCATTATTTACCTTTCTTGAAGCTATTATAACATATCCTTCGTCCAATTTTTTCGACACTCCGTGTTTTACAGCATTTTCGACAATTGGCTGGATGGACAAAACGGGAACAACAAAGTCTGCTTCTTCTATTTCGTAAATAATTTCAAGACGGTCACCAAACCTTAGTTTTTCAATTGCCAGATAATTTTCGATATGATTTAATTCTTCGGTAAACGGTATGTATTCCTGCGAATTAATTGCCGACAAGTTCGCCCGCAAATAACGCGAAAATTGAATAAGTGCTTTTTCTGCTTTTGCAGGGTCTGTCCTGCAAAGGCACTGAATGGCAGTAAGAGCATTGTACAAAAAATGCGGCCTTATTTGACTTAACATAATGGAAATTTGGCTATGGTTAAGGTCCTCCTGCATTTTAAGCATACTCAATTCCATTTCGTAAAAATCCGTCATTTTTTTTGCCGTTACAAAGACAAACACAAAAATGAGTGTAAGTACACACAGCGGAGCATACAAATTTATATCACTTCTCAACGCACCGTTATAAAAATAGTTCTCCATCGCAAAGCA
>JAFYSU010000008.1 GCA_017559185.1 Oscillospiraceae bacterium | reverse complement strand
CCTCAGTTCTTGGGGAAGGTACGGTTTCATCAACCGGGAAATCAATATTACCCAGCTTTTTAAAGTTCCATTTAACAAAATCTTTTTTATAAGCAAGTTCTGCCGAATAATCCACATGACGAAAACTGCACCCGCCGCATTTTTTATAAACTGCACAGGTGTTTTCGCAGCGGTCGGCTGACGGTGTTATTATATTTTGAATAATGCCAAAACCGTAATTTTTAAGAGCCTTTACTATTTTTATTTCCAATACATCTCCAACAGCAGAAAACGGAACAAATACGGTGTAGCCGTCAATTTGTCCTATCCCGTTTCCGTCAGAGGACATTCCGCTTATTTCAATTTGAGTTACATCATTTTTTTTAAGCATTTCGTTTTGCTCCGTTCCTTATATAATTTTAGCTTTAATTTTCGTTTATTCCATACACATAGTTTATCATTACAGGTGCATTTATTCAATCATTGTGGTATACTAATATCCGTAGCCTTTTTGGCATAAAACAAATTTAAAGGAGTAACACCATGGATAAAAAAGCAATTCTCGCACAAGTAAATGCTTTTCTTGCTGAAAATAAAGAAAACATCATTCAGGATATTGCTGATGTAGTCGCTGTAAGAAGCGTTAGCGAAAAAAATACAAACTGCCCGCCTTTCGGTGAAGGATGCCGCGAGGTTTTGGATATTTTCCTTAACAAAGCAAATGCAATGGGTCTTTCCACCAAAGATTATGACGGTTACTGCGGTACTGTTGAAATTGGCAGCGGTGAAAAAGAAATCGGTATTTTTGCACATTTGGATGTTGTACCTGAAGGCAACGGCTGGCTGCGTGACCCATTCAAAGCTACTATTGAAGACGGTTACATTTTCGGCCGCGGTGTAATGGACGACAAAGGTCCTGCTGTTGCAGGTCTGTATACACTCAAATGCCTGCATGACCTTGGTTTCAACCTTAAAAATCGTGTTCGTCTTTTCGCAGGACTCAGCGAAGAAACAGGTATGGAGTGCATTGACTACTACCTCACCAAGGAAAAGGCTTCCGACTTTGCATTTACACCTGATGCTGACTTCCCTGTTTGCATTGGTGAAAAAGGTATTCTTGGAATTTTGCTTGAATCCGAAAAAACAAGCGGCAACATTGTTGATTTTTACGGCGGTGCAGTTTCCAACATGGTTGCTGACCGTGCAACAGTTGTACTAAAAAAAGGCGTTGCAGTTCCAGCTCTGGATGACCGTTTTGATGTTGAAGAAACTGCTGACGGCACCAAAATTACCGCTAAAGGTGTTTCCTCTCACGCAGCGTATCCTGCAAAAGGCATCAACGCTATTCATATGCTTGCAAAAATGCTCATCGAAAACGGTCTTGTTTCCGACAGCGAAAAAACTGCTCTTAACGACATAGTTTCCATTCTGAACGACTGCAACGGTGCAGGCTTGGGCATTGCATTTGAAGATGAACCATCCGGCAAGCTTACCCACATTGTAGGCAAAGCAAGCTACAAAGACGGTGTTATCACACTGGACAGCAACATTCGCTACCCTGTTACATTGGACAGCGAGCTGCTTAAAACCAGCCTGTACAAAAAAGTGGAGGAATACTCTTTCACAGTTACAAAATATGAAGACTCCAAACCTACCTACATTCCTGCGGACAGCCCAATCGTAACCGCACTTATGGATGTATACAAAGAAGTTACCGGTGACAAGGACGCTAAGCCTTACACAATGGGCGGCGGCACATACGCGCGTCACCTGCCAAATGCGGTTGCATTCGGCCCTGAAATGCCAAATGCGGTTCTTCCCGGTGCACCTGAACGCGGCGGCGTTCACATGCCTGACGAGGTTGCAAGCATTCAGCAGATTTTGGACAGCATTCGCATTTATGTTCTTGCTGTTTTGTTTGTTGACGAACTGCTGTAATAATAAAATATAACAAGGAGAAAGCATGAAAAATCGAAAAGTTTACGGTAGAAAAACCGAATACAGCAGCAAGCTGACAGTTTTGGTTTGTCTTGGCGTTGCCGCTTTGCTTGGTATAATCATCGGTGTATGTTTTCTCCTTGATGAACCCGAAGAAAGCACGCCAAGCAGTGAAACTCCGCAAAAGCAGGCTGCGTTTTATCCACAGGACTATTACCCCGAAAACCTTTCGGACAATGAAATCGCCTTTATGGCAAACGGGGAAATTGTACTGTCAAGCGGACAAAAATCACTCCCTCTGTACTTTGAATATCCCGCAGTAAACAACAGCATTGTTGTTATTGAGCTTTTTAACGAAAAGGAATTGCTTTACAAGTCATCCGAAATTCACCCCGGCAGCCTTATCGAGCATATACAGCTTGAAAAAGCCCCTGCGGCAGGTGAATACAAGTTAAAGCTTCATATTGCTGCTTTCAGCGAAGATGGCGGAGATGTACAAGGCACAGCGGATGAATACATCCGTCTTACAGTTACCGAAAAAGAATAATTACCCAAAACAAAAAGGACTATGGAAATCCATAGTCCTTTTTTGTTTGCAAGTTTAATATGTAAAAATAAGATTTAAGCTTTATTCAATATGAATTCCTGTATTTTCGATTGGAATCATTTTTTCGCCTGCTTCAATACCAAGCAGATGACACAGCAAAGGTGCAACTGCAAGCTGAGAAATGCTTTCATCGGTAAAGCGGCCGTTTTTACATTTAGGGCTGAATACATACAGTGGAACCATTCTTTGTTCGTCTGTATCACCACCATGCATACCGTAGTCATTCATTCCGTAGCTGGAGGTTATAACTACATTGTATCCCTCTGCAATCCAACGAGGCATAAGTGCTGCCAGAATTTCGGTAACATGAGATACAGAACTTTCGTATTCTTTGGAATGTGCACCGAACTTGTGACCGTAGTAGTCAATTTCCATGGAGTGATACACAAGGAAATCAGGCTGATATCCACGGCGCAGAAACTCACCGTCACCGTACAGGTAGTTGTCCGGATAATGGTCATCACTGTAGAAGATACCATGGTCAATAGCACCGTCACCTCTCCAGTAAAAACGGTCGTGGAAAGGATGATAAGGAACACAGTTGTAAAGCTCGCTCAGCCAAAAATGAGCTGCTGCTGCGGTTGTCATTTCATTTTTAATGCACAGGCTGAAAACATTTTCGCAGCAAGACATACGGCTGTGGAAATTGCTTGTAACACCGTGTTCACTTACAGGAAGTCCTGTAAATATTGTTTCGTAAATTGGACGGGAAAGGGATGGTATTTCACCCTTAACACGATATTTCGCACCCTTGTTGTACTCAATCATATGCTCCAGAAAACCTGCATTTTCTGTCATGGAATCAAAACGGCAGGCATCCAAAAGAACAAGTATAGTTTTTCTGTTCATTACTAACCCCTTCTTTCACTTCAACTTTGCGCTGAACTTAAGGACGGTGAACCTATCACCATATCTTAATAAAACTGCCTAAAGTATTCGTGCAGCACTTCTTCCCCAAGAAGCCCCCTTGTGCAGTTGTACTTTATGTATTACAAGCAAAATAAAAGCTTGCCCATAATTTTAGGAAGGCGGTCATGCCTTCCCCTTCGGCAGTAAAATATACGAGAATTTCCCTTTAGGTTTTGTGCAATTTTTAACAATACCCATGGAATATTTTTATCAATTTTTATTTTATCACACAATTTTCATATGTCAAATTTACAATTGCCTCGATTTTTTTTTTGTAAACTCATATAAATTTTAACTTTATTTTCAGCGGTTCATTTTCTTTTTTTCATAAAAATTGTAAATGAATTTTGTTTATATTTTATCATAGTTTGATAATTTTGTATCCTTGTATTAACTGCTTGTATTTTGTTAAACAAAACACAAAACAGCACGGCTTTCGCCGTGCTGTTTTAGGTTAAATTATGCGTTAGCTTTAAGCCATTCGGTTGCACAATGTGCAAGGATTGAGGATGCAAAAGGAAGAACATCTTCGTTAAATACTACTTTTGCATTGTGTGCATTATATGCAGGACCTTCCTTAGCCTGTGCACACAGGAAGAAGTATGCAGAAGGAACTTTTTCAGCAATAATAGCAAAGTCTTCAGATGCACTTGCAACTACACCGTTGCTTGGGTAAACCATTGGAAGCGGAAGCTGTTTAATCCATTCAACAGACTGTTTTGTAAGTTCGGTGTTGAGTACCAGTGGCGGTACGGAAGAAAGCGCTTCAATTTCAACTGTTCCGCGGTATGTAGCCGCAACAGCTTTTGCAACCTCGCTAATACGACCTACAAGGTATTTTCTTACTTCAGGATTAAGTGTACGGAGTGTACCTTCCAGAACAGCTGTATCAGGAATAATGTTGTTAGCTGTACCGCCTTGGAACTTACCAAGTGTGAGTACACAGTTTTCAGCAGGGTCAACTTCACGAGCAATGAGTTCCTGCAAAGCAAGGTAGATGTGAACCCCAATGTTAATTGGGTCAATACCTGTGTGAGGCATGGAACCATGTGTGGATTTACCTGTGATTG
>JAFYSU010000002.1 GCA_017559185.1 Oscillospiraceae bacterium | reverse complement strand
AGAGCAAAAACAGGAGTACGCAAACAAAATAAAACAGACACTGGAAGGCTTGAGCAACTGTATTCCGGGTATTGTAAAAATGCGTGTAATAATTGATTTGCTGCCAACATCGGCTGGAGCAAATGCAGTTTTGGACAGCTATTTTGAAGATGAAGCAAGCCTTGCAGCATATCAGGTACATCCGGACCATGTTGCAGCAAGCCAGTTTGTTCGTTCGGTAATGACAAATCGTCGTTGTCTGGATTTTTTTGAAGAATAATTAAGGTTTAATCATTACGCTGTCGGGAGGGAAGACAATGCTGCCCAATATACGGTTTTTTGATGGGGCATTCGGTACCTATTATTTTGATGTCAGCAGAGATTATCAGCCTTGTGAAATGGCGAATGTAAATCAGCCGCATTTGGTTGAGCGCATACACAGGGAGTATATTGCTGCGGGTGTACATGCAATAAAAACTAATACATACGGTGCAAATACAACACTGCTTGAGGATAAAGCTGTACGCGACCAAATTATTCGTGCAGGCTATGCTATTGCAAACCGAGCAGTCGAAGGTACAGATGTGCATGTATTTGCGGATATTGGGTGGATTGGAAACGAACCCTCGCAGGCAGCTGAAGAATATGAGGAGATTGTGCATCTGTTTGCAGAGCTTGGGGCAAAAAACTTCTTGTTTGAAACATTTGCCGAATACGAACCCGTAAAAGGTGCAATTGAGTGGGTGAAAGCAAATGTTAAGGACAGTTGTGTTATTTTGAGTTTTGCAGCTTCGCAGGACGGTTATACTAAAAGCGGAATAAGCTACAAAAACCTTATCTATCAAGCGCAGGACGATGCATTGGCAGATGCGGTTGGTCTTAACTGCCGCTGCGGTCCAAGCCATATGCTTTCGCTTGTAAAAGGCTTGGAAATGAAAAAACCGCTTATAGTAATGCCTAACAGCGGATACCCTTCGGCAATAGGCGGAAGAATGGTATTCCAAAACAACTCGGTTTATTTTGCCGAAAAGCTTGCCGATATTTATCGTGCAGGTGCTGCAATTGTGGGCGGATGCTGCGGCACAACTCCCGAGCATATACGCATGGCTATAACTGAAATAAACCGCAGGACGGCTGTGAGCGAACAATCGCTTGAAGAAAGTAAAAACACAGGCGAAAAAAGTGCGAAAGCCGTATCGCTTAAAGCAATTTACCCAAACAGAAAAATAGTAGCGGTTGAGCTTGACCCACCAATAGCTCCCGATTGTGATTTTGTTGTGGATGCGGCTCGCAAACTCAGTGCTGCAGGGGCAGATATTATTACAATAGCTGACTCTCCATTGGCAAAAAGCCGTGCCGACAGTATTATGACAGCTGCTAAAATTAAACGCGAAACAGGTGTCGATGTTTTGCCGCACATGGCTTGCCGCGATAAAAACCACATAGCACTTAAAGGTATGCTGCTTGGTGCGGCTTTTGAAAATATAGATAAGGTGTTGGTTGTAACGGGTGACCCTATGATGGAAGATGTTCATGTTAACGGTAAGGGTGTATTCAGCTTTAACTCTTACGGTTTAATATCTTACATAAACAGCCTTAACAACGAAATATTTTACAACACCCCGTTTTTAATAGGTGCTGCACTGAATGTTAATGCACGAAACTTTTCTGTTGAGCTTGAACGAGCACAAAAAAAGCTGGAGCGTGGAGCAACCTTCCTTTTGACACAGCCTATATTCAGTGAAGCTGCGGTTGAAAACCTGAAGACCGCCCGACAAAAGCTTGATTGCGTGATACTGGCTGGAATACTTCCTGTTGCAAGCTATAAAAATGCGGTTTTCCTTAATAACGAGGTTACAGGAATAACCATTCCTGACGAGGTTATGAATAAGCTGAAAGATAAATCCGCCGAAGAGGTTGTGGAAATTTCATCGGAATACAGTCTTGGAATAATGAAGCAGCTGTGGGACAGCTGTGATGGTTATTACATTATGACTCCGCTTAAAAAAGTTGAGCTTATTTGCAAGCTGCTGAAAGGATTGAACGATTTGAATGAGGCAGACAGCATTTAAAAAAATAATGCCGCCGCAGGACGAAACACTGCGTTATATGGGATATTCGGGGCAGATGCTTACCGAACAGTTTTGCGAAGAACTGGATATATGCCGTAAAAAGGTTTTTGATGCGGCTTCACCAAAAGCGGTGTATTCAAGATTTGCACTCAAACGAACATTGCAGGGAATAGCTGTTGTGCCAACTTCGCTTGTGCTTAGCGGGAATGATATTTCAAAGCTGCTTGACGGCTGCAATGAATGTATTCTTATTGCGGTAACCTTAGGTTTACAAGTCGAAAGGCTTATAAACTACACACAGCCTGTAAGCATGAGCAGAGCTGTTATGATGGATGCCGCTGCTGCCGCTATGGTAGAGGCTGTGTGCGATGAATTGGAAAATAACCTTAGACAAGAACTTGAAAACGAGGGTAAAAATCTTACATGGCGGTACAGCTGCGGCTATGGTGACCTGCCGCTGTCATTGCAAAAGGATTTTACTGCAGCGTTGGACACATCGCGAAGAATTGGACTTTCGTGCAGTGAAAATTATATTATGATACCCCGAAAATCGGTTACGGCTGTTATGGGGATAGGGCAAAATACAGCTGCGGTAAAGCCTGCTTGCGAACAATGCGCAAGTAAAGATGACTGCCAGCTAAGAAAGGCGGGAAAAAGCTGTGGATATAAAAAGCATGCTTAAGGAAAAAATACTAATACTTGACGGGGCAATGGGTACGCAGCTTCAGGAAAACGGATTGAAGCTGGGTGAAAATCCCGAGGTTTTT
>JAFYSU010000055.1 GCA_017559185.1 Oscillospiraceae bacterium | reverse complement strand
TTTCGGGACTGCGTGACTGCTGGCAGTGCGGTGCGGGCAGGGGAAAGCTGAATGTTACGGAAATGGATATTGCCCGAATTGTATCCGACCAAACAGGAATTGAAACCGCTAACCTTACCAAAGCACAAAGTGAACGGCTTTTGGAGATGGAGCAGGTACTTTCAAGCGAGGTGATTGGTCAAAATCATGCTGTAAGGTCGGTGGTTAAAGCAATTAAACGCAATAGGGTAGGTATGAGCGACCCGTGCCGCCCAATAGCATCGTTTATATTCCTTGGACCGACAGGGGTAGGAAAAACCCAGCTTTGCAAAGCACTGGCAAAGCAGATGTTTGGTACAGAGGATTCAATGATAAGGCTTGATATGTCTGAATATATGGAGCGTCACACAGTTTCCAAGATAATAGGCTCGCCTCCCGGATATGTGGGTTATGATGACGGCGGACAGCTTACCGAAAAAGTACGGCGAAAACCATATTCGGTAATATTGCTTGACGAAATAGAAAAAGCCCATGCGGATGTTTTTAACCTGCTGCTTCAGGTGCTTGAAGAAGGCTTTTTGACCGATTCTCAGGGCAAAAAGGTGAACTTTAGGAATACGATTATCATAATGACCTCTAATATAGGAGCAAAGGTTATCTTTCAAAAAAATGACTTGGGCTTTGGCTCGCAAACACAGGAGGAACGAGCCTACGAAAAAGTACGCCGCGAGGTTTTGGGAGAATTAAAAAAACATTTCCCGCCCGAATTCATAAATCGTGTTGACGAACTTATTGTTTTTAACAAACTCTCACAGGAAAATATGGAAAAAATAGCGGCATCAATGCTGAACAACCTTGCACAGCGTATGCATGAGCTTAAATTTAAGCTTGAGTATACACCTGCGCTGTTGGGACAGATTGCAAAGGAAGGGTACGACCAAGCCTATGGTGCAAGACCGCTGAGACGAAAGATACAAACGAATATTGAAGATGTTATTGCCGACGGTATTTTGAAAGAGGATTTCCACGCAGGCGATATTATAAAGTGTGATTATTCTTCGGAAAACGGTGTTTTAATAAAATCCGTATGACAAAATAAGCGGCGTTATTGGGACTAAAATGCCCCAATAACGCCGCTTTTGCTCTTGCAGAGCCGCTAATACTTTAATTTTGTTAGGATATGGTTTAGTTTTCACCGTAATAGCTGCACAGGTCATCAAAACGGTAGAACAAACGGTTGTGTTCAGGCTTCAATGCTGTTTCGGAAGTAATAGTGAAGGATTTTTTCCAACCATGAATTTCAACGGTAAGACCTTCGCTGTTGTAAATAGCTTCCATAGCTTCAGCATTTATTTTTTTGTAGCCATTTGCATTAATTTTAAGAACATCACCGCTTTTTGCCTCTTCAATCTGTTTTTCGGCAGTTTCCCAGAATTTGTAGTTTTTCTCCTCAAATTCGTGGGATTTGCTGCTGCGTCTTGATTTTTTTGAAGTAGTGCTGTTGTCGTCAGCGGTTTCTGTGTAAACAACAGAATAGCTGGAGAATTTGTCGGTTTCAAAGGAAATAATGTTTTTTTCTGTGTTATAGTCACAATCAAGCAGCTCGGTATCATAAACATCGGATGATACTTTGTGAACACGAACAATCTTGTATGTACGCTTGCTGCCTTCTGCCGCACGCAGTACTTCCGGAAGTTCAAACTGAACTTTCACCTTGTCATTGGTATTTGAAATTGCTTGCGTATCTTCATCACCAATTTGTTTGAAGAGTGAAATGTCAAGATACATACCGTGTGTGTATTCATCGTTTTCTTCCAGCAGGGTTTGGGTTTCTTCTTTTTCTTTGTCGCTTACAGTGTTTTTACCGTCAACTACTTTAAGCCATACCTTTATATTTTTTCCTGCTTCAAGTGCTGCGATGTCATCTTCGGTAAGTATATTGTTTTTAAGGTCTTCATTGCTCATGCACAAGCCGGCATTGCCAATATTTCCTTTTTCATCTTCTTTGTCATTTATTATGTTGCCGGTATTGTCATCGCTGTCATCATTGTCTGAATCATTATCAACAGTTCTTACATAACCGCAGTCGTTGCAGTCGGTATCCAAATCATCAGTCCAGCTGTGTTCGCCATATTCGCCTTTTTCACTATCGCTGTCAAAAGTGCAGTCGTTTTGACATTCATGCCAGTGGTGAGTGCTGTTATTTGCCCATTCGGTTTTCCAAGTGTGGGTGTGTCCAGACTCAACAGTTCTTACATAACCGCAGTCGTTGCAGTCGGTATCCAAATCATCGGTCCAGCTGTGTTCGCCATATTCGCCTTTTTCACTGTCGCTGTCAAAAGTGCAGTCGTTTTGACATTCATGCCAGTGGTGGGTACTGTTGCTTGCCCATTCGGTTTGCCAAGTGTGGGTGTGAATATCTTGTGCTGTACCGTATGCCAGCCAATTAGTATATATTACCGTTGCTTCGTCAAGCTGGATAACCATAGCTGCGACATCGTCAGCATTGTAATCTTCGGAATTATCGCTTTCGATGTTAGCGACCATATCTTGTGCTTGGTCTATAACTGTTTTGAACTCCTGGCGTTTTTCAGCGGTTGCCCAACGGTTGTTTTTAGAAACATCGGCACCGTCGATGCTTTCAAAGGTGCTGTTATACAAATCGTTGGCAGCTGCAATAAAAGTTTTAAGTTGTGAGGTGTCAATAGCAGGAACAATATTGATATATTTGTATTCCCATAAACTGGATTGCCCATCCCACAAACTTCCGGGTGCAGAATTACCAACTTTTATGGTACAACCGTCAGCGGTAATATAACTGTTATTAGAGTTACTAACAAATACTGTTCCGTCAGCAGCTGTAGCGGTCAGTTTAGCACCGTCGCTAACGGTAATAAAATTATTGCGTGCATAGATTGCATTATTTGCGCTTTGAGTACGCACAGTTGTGCCGTCACCGGAAATATAGATGTTGTCGGCCGCTATTGCTTGAGTATTGTAACCGTTGTCTGTTGCGGTGATTTTTGCGCCGTCTGTTATTGTAAGGTTTCCGCCTGCATTGATAGTGGGTGATGTGGAAGCATTTTCGACATTCAAGCTGCCTGTACCTTGAATGGTTATGTCACCATTTCCTGCGGTTCTAAGGCTGCTGATATAGTTATTTCCCACCAAATTGATGGTTAAATCATCGGGAGCGTACAACTCGGCTTCAAAGTTAATATTCTGCAGGGTAAGAATATTGTTGTCATAAAGTGCAATATAGCTGCTTCCTCCGAGATATTCAGTAGCCGATGTAGCATAAACATTTTTCAAACAGTAGCCTTGTCTAATCTGAATTGTTGTACCTGAAGTTGGAATTAACTGAACATAATCTGATGCAGCAAGTGCAGTTGTGGGAGGGCACAGGGGAAATATAATGCAAAGTGACAATAAAAGGCTGAAAATTCGTTTTTTCATTTTGTTTTATGTCCTTTCTGTTATAAGTCGTAAGTTTAATTTGTTTTATATAATATTGTGATATTTACTTTCCTATTTCGTAAGCTCGTTTAATGCATTTTTCAAATGCTTCATCAAAAATAAGTCCAAGATTATGTTCGTCAAAAACTTTTATTGCTTCAAGTGTTGTACCACCAGGGGAACAAACATTTTTTATAAGCTGCGGTATTGGGGTATCGGTTTGGGTTATCATGTTTGCTGCACCGATAAATGTGTCACAAATAAGCTTTTGTGCAACCGCAGGGTCAATACCGTTTTTAACCGAGCTTTCAAGCATACAGTTTATAATGTAATACACAAATGCAGGTGAACTGCCGTTTACGGGAATAATCTCGTTCATAAGGCTTTCGTCGATTACTTCGGTGCTTCCCATAAGGCTGAAAATATTGATTACCTGTTCAAATTCATCATCGGAAACATTGTTTGAACGGGAAAAAGCACTTGCCCCCTTGCCAATAAGCAGCGGGGTGTTCGGCATTACTCGTATTACCTTTACGTCATCTTTAAAACAGCTTTGAATGTGTTTTATGGAAACACCCGCCACTATGGAAATAATTATTTGACCATCATAAGACTGAGTGGATATTTCGTCCAAAACCTCGGAAACTATCTGCGGTTTTACTCCAAGCAGAACAAATTGGCTGTTTTTGTATGCTTCGGCAGAGCTTTTGCAAACAGCAAAACCTTTTTCTTCAAAGGCAGGTACTTTTTCGGGAGAATGAACGTAAATTCCTATTTCCTGCGGTGTCATAATTTTACCGCCTACAATGCCGTTGGTAATTGCCATGCCCATGTTTCCGGCCCCTATTACGCCGAATTTATATTTAAACATTGCCAATCACAACCTTTCCGAATTTAAAATGCTTATAACTATGTACATTTTAACACCATTACTGTGTTAAATCAAATGTTGTATAGCTGAATGAAAATGAACATGGTGTAAATTTAATAATAATTCGTAATTAAGATTATATAACATCATTGACAAATTATTTTGTAAGATGTACAATTTAGGTACAGAGAGGAAGTTGAGCAATGAAAAAAAGTGTTTACAGTTTAGTACTGGCAGACGATGTTGTAAGAGCTATCGACAATATGGCGTATTCCATGAATACCAGCCGTTCAAACTTAATAAATCAAATTTTGGCGCAGGCAGTTTCCTACACCACTCCCGAACAAAGAATGAAGGATATATTTACCTCGTTAATTCGGGTTTTTGAACCACAGACAGCCTTGCAGGTACAGGAGCAGCCATCCGACTCAATGATATCCCTGCGCAGTGCAATACGGTTTAAATACAACCCCACAATTCGTTACTCGGTCGAGCTTTACAGAACGGGCGGAGATGCAGTGGGCGAGCTTAAAATAGCAACAAGAACCCAAAGCAGACAGCTTATGGCTTTGCTTGAAGAATTCTTCGAGGGTATTGTGCTTTTGGAAAAAAATACCCTTAAAAAAAGTGCCTATCGTTTCAGCGGAGGTAAATTTCACCGCGAAATACTGTTGGAAAACAGTAATAGGTTAAGTCATGAACAGCTTGGCGAGGCTATTGCGGCATACATTCAAATGCTTGACAATGCAATGAAAGCATATTTTAACAACATAAATGATATGCAGACTGCATCAAAGCATATAACCGAAATTTATTCCAACTATATTAATGAAAATAAAATTTTGATATAACTTTAAGGAGGCGCTGAATAATGAACACTCAAAAGTTTACACAAAAATCGGTGGAAGCTGTTCAACAGGCACAGCAGCTTTCGGTTGAATACAGCAATCAGCAGATACATCAGGAGCATTTGCTTTATGCACTTACTACACAGGAACAGGGCTTAATACCACAGCTTCTTTTGAAGCTGAACATTAATACCGATGCTTTTGAACGCGAATGCAAAAGGGCGGTAGAGGCATTGGTAAGAGCAACAGGCTCGGGCAGGGAATACGGCAAGGTGTATATCTCGTATGATGTGGACGAGGCTTTAAACCTTTCCGAAAAGCTTGCCGAAAGCATGAAGGACGAATATGTTTCGGTTGAGCATATCTTCCTTGCACTTTTGGAAAAGCCAAATTCTGCCGTTAAAAAGATATTCGAGCTTTTTAATGTGGATAAAAATACCTTTATGAAAACACTTGCAGCAGTAAGGGGGAATACACGAGTGACAGGCGACAATCCCGAAGCTACCTATGATGTCCTTAAAAAATATGGAACCGACCTTGTGGAACGCGCAAGAAGCAAAAAGCTTGACCCGGTAATAGGTCGAGATGAAGAAATACGAAATGTAATACGAATTCTTTCAAGAAAAACCAAAAACAACCCTGTTCTTATAGGTGAACCGGGTGTCGGCAAAACAGCAATTGCCGAAGGCTTGGCACAGCGTATAGTAGCGGGTGATGTACCTGCCAGCTTGCAGGATAAAACCGTGTTTTCGCTTGATATGGGTGCGCTTATTGCAGGTGCTAAATACCGCGGTGAATTTGAAGAACGCCTTAAAGCTGTTTTGAACGAAGTTAAAAAGAGTGACGGCAGGGTTATACTGTTCATTGACGAGCTTCACACAATAGTCGGTGCAGGCAAAACCGACGGTGCAATGGATGCGGGAAACCTGCTCAAACCAATGCTTGCTCGAGGAGAACTGCACTGCATAGGTGCTACCACCTTGAACGAATACAAGCAGTACATTGAAAAAGACCCCGCACTGGAACGCCGTTTCCAAACTGTATTGGTTCAAGAGCCAACAGTAGAGGACACTGTTGCTATACTTCGCGGTCTTAAGGAGCGTTACGAGGTTTACCACGGAGTAAAAATTCAAGACTCCGCAATAATAGCGGCTGCAACCTTGTCCAACCGATATATTTCCGACCGTTTTCTGCCCGACAAGGCTATTGACCTTGTGGACGAAGCCTGTGCAATGATACGAACCGAAATAGACTCCATGCCTACCGAACTTGACATTATTCAGCGTAAAATAATTCAGCATGAAATTGAAGAAGCTGCGCTGAAAAAAGAAAAAGATACCTTGTCGGCAGAACACCTTGCGGATATTCAAAAGGAGCTTGCCGAAATGCGTGAACGCTTCAATGCAATGAAAGCACAGTGGGAAAACGAAAAAGAATCCATTGGCAAGGTGCAGAAGCTTCGTGAAGAAATCGAAAAAATCGGCGGTGAAATTGAAAAAGCACAACGCGAGTATGACCTTAACCGAGCAGCTGAATTGAAATACGGCAGACTGCCCGAACTGCAAAAGGAGCTTGAAGAACAGGAAAAACTTGCCGAAGACAAAAAAGCAACTCTGCTTCGAGACAAGGTAACAGACGAGGAAATTGCAAGAATAATCGAACGCTGGACAGGTATACCTGTTTCAAAGCTCATTGAAAGCGAGCGTGACAAGCTGCTTAATCTTCCGAATATACTCCACAAAAGGGTAATCGGTCAGGATGAAGCGGTAACCAAGGTGAGCGAAGCAATCTTGCGTTCCCGTGCAGGTATACAAGACCCAAACCGCCCAATAGGTTCGTTTTTGTTCTTGGGACCTACTGGTGTAGGCAAAACCGAGCTTGCAAAATCGCTTGCCGAAAACCTGTTTGACGATGAAAAGAACATTATCCGCATAGATATGAGCGAATACATGGAAAAACACAGTGTATCCCGACTTATAGGCGCACCTCCCGGATATATTGGCTATGAAGAAGGCGGTCAGCTTACGGAGGCAGTACGCCGTAAGCCGTATTCGGTAGTGCTTTTTGACGAGGTTGAAAAGGCACACGGCGATGTATTCAATATACTGCTTCAGGTTCTGGATGACGGCAGAATTACAGACTCCCAAGGACGAACAGTGGATTTTAAAAACACAATAATTATCTTAACTTCTAACCTTGGTTCGTCTTATCTGCTGGACGGAATGAATGCCGACGGCGAAATAACCGAGCAAGCAAAGGCACAGGTGGAAGAGCTGCTCAAGCGTTCGTTCAGACCTGAGTTCCTTAACCGGCTCGACGAGATAGTATTCTACAAGCCTTTGACTAAGAATAATATATCCTCCATAGTTGAACTCCAGCTTAATAACCTTAGCAAGCGACTTAAAAACAAACAGCTTGACTGCCGTTTGACCGATACCGCAAAAGAATTTGTAGTCGAAAACGGCTACGACCCAATTTACGGTGCACGACCACTTAAACGCTTTATTCAGCAAAAGGTTGAAACACTTATTGCAAAAGAAATAATAGGCAAGGACCTTGCCGCAGGTACTGTGCTTACAGTTGATGTAAAGGACGGACAGCTTGTAATAGCATAAATAAAAAGATGGGAAAGGAGAATAAAGGCTTTTCCCGTCTTTATTTTTACGCTGTTTTGTGGTAAACTTTATACTCTGATATAAACACAACGAAAGGCTGAGCAGATTTGAGAATTCGAAAGAAAAAATGGGCTGAACCTGAACTTAAAAGCGTTAGCTATTACATAGAAGAACCAACACAGCACAAAGGGCATTGGCGCGATTTGTATGCGCAAAAAGCACCGCTTTGGTTGGAAATAGGCTGCGGAAAAGGCAACTTTGTAGCACAAATGGCTTTGGAAAACCCCAATGTTAACTTTGTGGCTGTCGACATAAAAATTGATATGCTTGGGGTTGCAAAGCGTAACATCGAAAGTATGTTTGCTCAGGCAAACCGTACCCCCGACAACATTCGTCTGACGGTTTTTAATGTGGAAAAGGCACTCACAGTTTTTGATGAACAGGACAAAATCGAAAGAATGTTCATCAATTTCTGTAATCCATGGCCTAAACCAAAGGACAAAAAGCACCGTCTAACACACAGCCGTCAGCTTGAAATTTACAAGAACTTCCTTGTTAAAGGCGGCGAAATTTGGTTTAAAACCGACGATGACCAGCTGTTCAAGGAGTCACAGCGTTATTTTGACGAATGCGGATTTACCATTCGCTACATAACCGAAGACCTGCACAAAAGCGATTTTGACGGCAGCAGTCCCGCAACCGAGCATGAAAGAATGTTTACCGAACAGGGAATACCGACAAAATTCTTGATTGCCGTTTGCCCCAGAAAAACCGAACAAGAACAGTAAAATTAACCGCATTCCGAAAGGAGTGCGGTTTTTGAGTATTCGGTGACAAACAAAAAAGCGAAACATCTTTCGATGTTTCGCTTTTATTAGCAATAAATAAAATTATGCTTTCTGTTTAGCGTAGCATTCGCTGCAGTAAACTGGACGATCTTCGCGTGGTCTGAAAGGAACTTTAGCAGTACCGCCGCAACCAGCACACTGTGCTTCGAACATTTCTCTTTCCTGTTTGCCGCCGTTTTTACGAGCGTCTCTGCAGGATTTGCATCTCTGTGGTTCGTTCTGGAAACCTTTTTCAGCGTAAAATTCCTGCTCACCAGCTGTGAAAGTAAATTCTGCTCCGCATTCTTTGCATACTAATGTTTTGTCTTCGTACATGATTTTTACCTCGCTTATGGAAAAATGAATTTGCCAATGACTTATCAACGGAGAGAGTCTCTTCTGCTTGGAGCCAAGGGCATTATTACAGCCTAAAAGGCTGATTAATGAGGATAATTGACAGCAGCTGCTGTCTTGAGCTTTCGTCTTATGCGTTGCAGGGCATTGTCAACAGCTTTTGGGGCAACATTCAGAATTATAGCCATTTCCGAATAGGTATGACCGCTGAGATACAATTTTAAAGCTTCCTGTTCAAAACCAGACAAAAGGGATTCAATTTGTTCATTCAAGTTTTTTGAGCTTTCCATGTTGATGTAGATATCTTCGGCAGAAGGGTCGGAAAAACCGTCCAAACTGTCCAGCATATCAAGCGGCAGACATTCCATGTCAGCCTTGCGCTTTTGCGTGCGGCATTTTTTAAGGTAGGAATTTATCTGCGAGGAAACGCACAAATTTACATATGACTTGAAAGGAACCTGTTTGTTGGGGTCGAATGTGCGAACAGCCTTAATAAAGCCAATAAGCCCTTCCTGAACCAAATCCTCTTTTTCGGGGAAACGGTACGCATGAGCAATGGCACGAACCGATGAAATATAGCTGTTCACCAAGGCGGTAAACGAGTGTGTATCGCCCTGTTTGGCTTTTTGCAGCAGTTCAGCTGTGCTTTGTTTTATCATATCAAACTCCAACTTAGGCGTATAGCCTACAACGAACATTATACTTAAAAAAACGGATGGTGTCAATTAGATTGTTAAAAAATATTTAATTTCCAAATGCTGAACAAGCCCGCACAGCAGCTGCTGCAGGGGCTTGTTTTTTATGGCTTTTGTCCGCATATTGCGCGTATTATTCCGCCTGTATCCTTGTGACCTGTAATATTTTTAAAGCCTTGGTCAGACATTAAATTTTTTACAGCTTCAAATTGGTCGTAGCCCAATTCAAATATAAGCCAACCGCCGTTTTTAATGAACGGGTAAAAACGCTTGGTTATGCCGCGGTAAAAATCCAAGCCGTCACTGCCGCCTGCCAGTGCCATGGCAGGTTCAAATGTAACTTCGGGCTGAAGTGCTGCCATGTCCTCGGGTGTGATGTAGGGTGGATTGGAAATTACAAGGTCTAACTGCTGTGGAGGCTGCCATTCAAAAATATCTGCGGCTGCAACCTCAACATTAGTGCAGTTGTTATACTGCACATTTTTTTTAAGATAGGGCAATGCTTTTTCCGAAAGCTCGACAGCGTAGATTTTGCTGTTTTTAAGTTGTTTGGAAAGTGTAACTGCAATACAGCCCGAGCCGCTGCAAAGGTCAGCAGCAACGGGTGCTGGAATGGATGAAGTGCGTTCAATGGCAGCTTCAACAACCGTTTCGGTGTCGAAACGGGGAATAAGCACACCTTCGCCTACTGTGAATGTATAGCCGAAAAAATCCCAGCTGCCAAGCAGGTATTGCAGCGGATAACGCTGCAAACGGCGTTCGCAAAGATTAAAAAAATGCTCTGCCTGTTTTGTTGGAACAGCTTCATCCGACTTCATTAAAAAAGCGGATTTGTCGATTTGGCAGGCAAATTCAAGAAGCTGAAAAGCATCAAAATCGCCGTCTTCCAATGGTGCAAGCAAGCGTTTGCCTTCCGCCAAAAGCTGGCGAAAGGTTATACCGCCTACCATTCCACACGGCTGTTATCCTGCGGAAGAACAGCCTTCATTGCAGCAATGGCAACTTCAATCATTTCATCATCGGGTTCACGAGTGGTAAGACGCTGTGTCCAAAGTCCCGGTGCGGAGATAAAGCGTGTGAAAGCGTTGTCGCAACGCCCTGCAAGCTTGATTATCTCGTAGGTTATACCCATTACCACAGGCAGCAGCAGCAATTTTAAGCCTACACGCAGCCAAATGTTGCCCCACGAAACTACCGAGAACATCAGTATTGAAATTATTAACACGATAACCAGAAAACTGGTTCCGCAGCGTGGGTGAAAGCGTGTGTATTTACGAACATTTTCCACAGTGAGCTCGTCACCGTGTTCGTAGCAGGCAATAGTTTTATGTTCGGCACCGTGGTACTGGTAAACGCGTTTAATGTCACTCATTACCGATATTGCCGAAAGGTAAATTAAAAATATTGCTATTTTTGTGCAGCCCTCGATTACTGTAAGAATAAATGTATGGCTTACATAGTCTTTAAGCTGAGTTACCAAAAATGTGGGCAGAAAAGCAAACAGACCAAAGGTCAAAATAAAGCTGAACAGCAAAACAGTGCCTTGAAACAGTGTTTCGTAATGCTTGCCGAGCTTTTGGCGCAGTTTCTTTTCGAATTCGCTTTCTTCCTCTTCAAAACCTGCCAAATCAGCGGAACGCATAAGGCATTTGTAGCCAAGTCCCATCATGTCGATGAAGTTAAAAACTCCGCGAACGAACGGAGTTTTTTTGTACCATGCGGTAACAGGCGGAACATCAACATCTTCAATAACAATTTGCTTGTCCGCACCACGGACAGCAAGAGCCGTTTTGCCGACAGGGTTTCGCATCATAACGCCTTCCATAACGGCTTGACCGCCTATGGAAGTGCGGTAACAGCTTTGTTCTTCTGTATTATTAGGCAAAAAATTTCATCTCCTTAAAATTGGTTATGGTTATGGTTGTGGTACATACACATTACCAACAAATTTTACCGACAAACCGTCGTGTTCAGCCTGTGTTACCTGACCGTGATATTCAAGGTTGTACAGCAGGATAACGGTGTTGTATTCCTCGTCCAGTGTAAGTCCGAATTTTTCTTCGAACAGCGGTATAATCTGTTCAGAGAAGGAAAAAGGCAAAAGCAGTGTTCCAATGCGGTTGGATTTTTGAGGGAAAACTTCGGCTTCAATAAAATCGTCATCGGAAACAACGCCGAAGTCGTATTCAAAAACATTGTAGAATTCATCAAAAAACTGTTTTAAATCGTTTTCAAACGGACGGTTTGCATTTTCCGGCACAAAAAGGTCTTTCAGGTGCTTTGCAAATCCGCGTTCATCGGAAAACTTGGTGTCCATGTACTCGTCAAGAATTTCCGAGGACTCAAAATTTCCCACCCACATTGCAACATAGTTTTCTTTTTCGCAGTACAGTGGGGTTTTGCCGTTGTTGTATTTGTCTAAAAATTCTTTTGTAGGCATAATTTCACATCTTTCGTTTTATTGTTGGTTTTTCTTTTCTTTGTATAGTGGCAGGGTAATGGTAACGGTGGTACCTTCACCCTGAATACTGTCCAAACTAAGCGAACCGCCATGCATGGCAATTATTTCATCAGCTACAGCAAGACCAATTCCCGAGCCGCGTCTGGTTGAATTGGCTTTGTAAAATTTATTTTTTACCTGCGGCAGGTCCACCGCTGATATGCCAATACCTGTATCGCGTATGGTTATAAGGATATTTTCATCCTGCTGTGCAATGGAAACTGTAACGGTGTCACCGCTGTCGGAATACTTTATAGCATTGTCGATAATGTTTACCAATACCTGTCGCAAACGGTTTACATCGCCGTAAACAATGAAAAAACTGTCGGTTTCATTCCAAATAAGCTGAATGTTTTCACGCTTGGCGCGCTCGGTGTACATCAGCACAACATCTTCAATTTCGGCAACAATGTCAAGTTTACCCATGTTCATTTTAAGGTTGCCCGATTGCAGACGGGAAAAGTCGAGCAGTTCTTCCACCATGCTTGAAAGTCGTTGGGTTTCTTTAATAATAACCTGCATACCCTTGTCCATGGTTTCGCGGTCCATTTCCTTGTCGCTCAAAATAGTTTCGCCCCAACCTTTAATTGCGGCTAAAGGGGTTCGCAGCTCATGTGAAACAGAGGAAATGAATTCGTTTTTCATGTTTTCGGTTGTTTGCAGTTCTTCTGCCATGTGGTTTATTATGTCGCACAAATCACCAAGCTCGTCATCGTGGGTTTTGGTAAGACGAGCTTTCAAGTCACCTTGAGCAATACGCCTTGCCGTTTCCCCAATGCTGCTGACAGGGTTTACAATCGAGCTTATAAAGTACGAGCTGGACATGATAACGAAGAATATTATTGCAATACCAATGGATATTATCAAAATAATGAAAAACATTATTTGATGATTTACCTTTGACAGTGATGTTACATAACGAAAAGCCGAAAGCTCGTCGCTGTTTACAGGTGAAAGGTAGGTTACGGCATATATTTCCTCACCGGAAACATTTCCGCGGAATTCGCCAATACCGTTTGATGACTCACGAGCCAGTTTATAGTCAGGCATTTCAAGTGAAGCATCCGGTTCAAATCCGCTGGAGGTTATAAAAACTCTGCCTTGGTTGTCAATTGCCATCATTTCGATTTTATCCTTATCGGAAAAATCCTCAACCATGTGTCTTATTTGAAGAGGCAAGTCAATTGTGCTGTCCTGCGAGTAGGTAAGAAGCAGAGTTTCGTTTGCACCTGCACGCTGTTTTACTGCGTGCGAAACGCTGTTGTAATAATAGCCGCGCAAACCAAAGGAGAAAACTACAACGAATGAACAAAGAATAACAAGAATAACAAGAAAGCTGTTATACAGCCAACGCTGGGTTATCTTTTTTACTGCCACCGAGTAATCCCTCCTTTAATTTGATTTGTGTATTTTTAGCTTGTCCATTTGTAACCGTGACCCCATACAGTTGTTAAATAACGAGGGTTAGACGGTTCGTCCTCAATTTTCATACGCAGGCGTCTTATGTTTACATCAACAATCTTTGGGTCACCAAAGTAGTTTTCGCCCCATACCTTAGAAAGTATGTCGTTGCGGTCAAGTGCTGCATTAATATTTTTTAAGAAATATTCCATAAGCTGGAATTCTACCTGTGTAAGCTCTATAACCTCACCGTTTTTCTTTAGTGTACGGCTGCGTTCGTTAAGAATAAAAGGTCCGGATGTTATTTCGGAAGGTTCCTGTCTGCTTTGGTTCATAAGTGTAACGCGGCGGTGAATAGCATCAACACGGGCAACAAGCTCGGCAGGACCGAAAGGTTTGGTTATATAGTCATCTGCACCGTACATAAGCGCACCAACCTTGTCCATTTCCTGACTTTTTGCGGAAAGCATAATAATACCTATCGACTGGCTGCGTTTGCGAATTTCCTTGCAAACGGTAAAGCCGTCAATGCCTGGCATCATTATATCAAGCAATGCTACATCAAAATTACCGCCGCTTTTATCAAATACATCAAGAGCGGCTTCTCCGCAGTTTACATCTACAACTTCGTATCCGTTGCGTTTAAGGTTAAGCACCACAAAGTCGCGGATAACATCTTCATCTTCTACTACAAGAATGCGTTTCATGTACAGGTCCTCCTCATGTTGTTATAGCGTTGGGGGATTACAGCAAATGGAACAACTGTTCAAGCTCTGTTTGTGAAATTGCATAGCTGCTGTTGTTTTGAGGAATACAGCCATAGTATTCAAACAATCCTTTTTGTTCCAATAGGATAAAGTTTTCAAATTTGTCGTGATAATCGTTCTGTGAATACACTCGTATGCGCAAAAGAATGTTTTCGGTCAAATCCTTTTCTTTAGAGTATTCATAGAACTGCCATTCGCCGGTTTGGCTTTGTACTGTCAGCGATACATTTCCAACCCAATCGGGAGGTGCCTGCAGCATGTAGCCCTGCTTCATGTTTACATATGCCGACATTACAGGCTCTAAATCACCGTCAATAAACTGGTTGAATTGGGTAAGGTAAACAGGGTCTTCGTCGGAAGAATTGTGTCCGGGAAGAGCAGAGGATGTAGGAATTTCAATAATGCCATCGTTGTTGACATCTTGGCACAAAACACCCGAGGAGCGTTCTGTTAAAAGATTTATGTCAACATATTGGTCTTGTGCTTGAAGTGTTGAAAGCTCGCCGTTTTCCACAAATAATATTTCAGTGGTAAGCTTTTCATCATTTGTTAATTCATCAATGAAAAGGGCGGATGAATAACGGTTTAGCATACCTGTTTTTACTTGGGCAAAACCTTGAATATCACTGTTAAGGGTTACCCCGCCGGTAGCAACATCAAGTGAGCTTCCGTCCCAAGATATAAGGTCGGCATAGTATTTTGAGTTTCGGTTTACATTTAATATAATTACTTCATCAAGGCGGTCGTTATCCATATCGGTAATGGCATATTCAAGATAGCTGCGGTAATTGTCGGGGAATATTTCCTTGAGTGTCAAATTGTCGTATTGAAAAACGGTTATGTTCCGTTCAATGCTGCGGTCGTTGTACCAGCCCACAACAAGATTGTTTTTTGATGTATCGGTAATGTTGGCAAAGGAAACAAAGTCAACATTGGATGCAAGTCCGGGATATTCAAAAACCGACCTCCAACGCCCGTCCTGCTCATCCAAAACGCTTATCCATGCTTTAGTACCTTTGGTGTCGGCTTGGTAAAATGCAACTGCTTCGTCGGAGCCGTCACCATCCAAATCGTGAAATACAAAGGCGGAACGATGCTTGCCCTCTCTTGGATATTTAAGCTTAATACCATCGGCAGAGGTTCCTGCGGTTTCAATCAAGGCATCGTTAAGCTGTGATTGAATTGGGGTAAGGCGTGGCGGCTGCATTAATGATTCGGTGGAAGGGTCAAACGATGTACAGGATGTAAGGAACAAAGCCGCTGTGCCAAGCAGCAAGGATTTTAAAAGCGTTTTCACAGGGGCAAGTCCTCCCTTTTAAGTGAATTTAAAATATTACCTTATTATACAACATATAATGAGGTAAAGTGTGTCGATTATCTTAACATATTAATTTTACTGCAAAAGCAGTGACTTTTGCAACAATAAAAAAGGACGGCATGGAAACTCCAGCCGTCCTGTATTTTACCTATAAGACCGTTGAAAGGAACAGCTTATTCGTTTGAAGAATTTTTCTGAAAAGCCATTCGGTGTTCGGAATTATGAATAAGATTCATCAAAGAAGGGGCATATTGAGGGTAAGCCTGTTTCAAATATTCCGTTGTCAGCTTCATGTCGGTAAGGTTTTTGATTTCGCTTTTGTCAACATTGCCTTGAGCAATCTGGTCAGCATGACAACTTGCCAGAGCCATTGCTGCGTTACAGTAAGCATCAAGCATCTGCTGCGGAACTGAAAACATAGCTTCTTCGTTTTTAGGGTTTGTTCCGTAAACAACACGGAACATTTTATATGTAGCTATCATTAAATATGCGCTTATTTCACGATTAAGCTGTGGATTTTCGGTTTTTGCAACCAAATCGAACAGCACATTCATGGAATTGCAAATAAGCTTTCTGCTGAGCAAAGGCATCATGTTTCCTTTGAAAACAGTGTCTTTTTGGGTTTCGGGATCGGGGATATCTTCAACAGTGAGTGTATTTCCGCTGCGTTCAGGAGAAAGCCCAAGGAGATAATCACATGATACTCCGTAATAATTAGCACATTTTACAAGGAAATCCAGCCCGCATTCGCGTTTTCCTCTTTCGTAATGCGACATCAAAGATGTGGAAATACCAAGCTCCGCTGCAGCCTGTACCTGACTAATGCCTTTTTCTTTTCTGAGCAATGTCAAAAGCCGTGGGAATTCGGTGTTCATAGTGCAAGCGTCCTCCTGTTCAAAAACATGATAAATACCGATAAATATCGTAAAAATTAGCAAAATCGGCTTTGTAAATTATATTATATAATCTACGAGATGTAAAGTAGCTTTATGAAGAATATTTTAAAATATTGTCTAATTTTGTTTACAATTATTTTATTTATGGATTATATTATTATTATGTACATCTAAAAAATGACAGATACGAGGAGAAAGTATGAGAAACTACAAAATCCATTTTATAAGACATGGTTTAACACAGGCAAATCTTGAAGGGCGTTATATTGGCAGAACCGACGAGCCGCTTTGTGCGCAAGGTATCGCACAAATTAAGCATTTAATGGAAGAATGTGACTATCCAAAGGTGTCAAAGGTATACACATCCCCGCTTATGCGCTGTGTGCAGACTGCGGAAATGCTTTATCCGAACACGCAAATTAAAGAAGTTGCCGAGCTTTTGGAAATGGACATGGGAAAATTTGAAGGCAAAACTGCCGAAGAATTAAAGGATAATCCGGATTTCTTGAAATGGCTTGAAAATGCCGTTGACAATCCACCGCCAAATGGTGAAGGCATGGAAGACTTTTTAATAAGACTGGTAGGCGCATTAAACGAGATAATTTTGGACATGATGGAAAATGAAATATTTGATGCTGCCATTGTTACGCATGGTGGTGCAATCATGGCTTTGCTGGCGGCTGTTGCTCTTCCCAAAATGCCTATGAATGAATGGCAGTGTGCAGGCGGAGCAGGTTATACCGCAATTACATCTGCACAAATGTGGCAGCGTGACCGTACACTTGAGGTTGTAGGGTATGTTCCCGATGGTATTCAGCGTTTGATTGCCAATAAATAAAGCATAAAATGAAGTGACATGTTAAAAGGAGAAGCCGGTGTATGAATTTAAGTAGCAAGGTAAAAAAAGAAGCCAAGCATGCACTTAGTGATTACTGGGCAAAGGCGGTAGCTATTCTTTTGCTGCTGCTTGCCATAATGATGTTCTTTACCATAATGAACAGCGTTTTGGATATGGCGGCGGGTGTCGGAGGTTATTTGGACATATACCGCACAGCCGATAACTTTTTGGATGATTTTCCGAACATTTCTATTATTTCGTTGGTAATTACGGGATTGCTTTCTTTGGGAATGGTGGTAATTATGATACCGTTGTGCCTTGGGGTAAAACGGTGGTATTACCTGCTTTCGGACGGTTACAGTGATGATTTGCTGAGTATTTTCAATTTTTTTGCATCAGCAAAACTGTTGTGGCGTTCTGTTTCACTGGCGGTATTGCTTGGAATTTGCAAACTTGCATGGACAGTTTTACTGCTTGCTCCGGCAGGCGGATGTGCATGGGGCGCATGGTATTTCACAAAACATGCCGACACAGAATATGCAGCACTGTATGCCACTCTGCTTATAATGTTGGGGATAGTTCTGGCTTTGGTTGGTCTTGTTATGTTGGCGGTTCAGTTAAACCGTTATTTCTTGGCAGAATATTATATGGTATCGCAAAAGGATATTTCGGCTTATAAGACAATAAGCCTTTCTTGCAAAAGCACCAAGGGAATGAGAATTAGAATTCTTGCGTTCAAGTTATCGTTTGTAGGTTGGTTTGCACTGAGCATTTTTGTAATGCCTGTTTTGTATGTGCAGCCTTATTATGAAATGAGCAGTGTGCTTTATGCGCGTTATCTTATTGAAACTGCCGAAAGAAATGAAAAAAACAAAGCTAAGGCTCAAGCAGAAGCTGAAAAGCAAAAGGCTGCCGAAAAAGCTGCCGAGACGGGCAAAAATCGTGACAGCGAAGGGCGAATAGTTTCGGATAACAGCAGCGGAACAGGCTTTGTAATGTTTGATGCTCCAAAAAAATCCGAAGAAAAATAATACAGCAAAAATATAACCCCTGAAAGATTAAGCAGTCTTTCAGGGGTTAATTTTGTTTAGTGTTTAATGTGTTGGGGAAGAGGTAATTTATTCCTCTTCGGGCTGTGGTTCTTCACCCTCAGCAGGAACTTCGCTTTCTTCACCATTTCCTAAATCTTCGTTAACCTGTGAGGGGGATTCAATTACAATGGGGTCACTTGTAAGCGTAACGGAAGTTTTAGGGTATTTTGTTACTGTATCCTCACTTACAACTGTCTGCAAAATGCAATTAGCTTGAACACTTACGGTAAAGGATTTGGCATTGTTAAGCTTATCTATTGCTGTTTTTTCAAAGGTAAGCTCAGAAATTACCACGCTGTCAACAGAGTCGTCATTGTTGGTGATGTTAAGTGTATAGCTTGAGCCATAGGTGTAATTTTCGACAGCAGGCAGCGTAATTGTATAGGTAACACATGCATTGTCAGCTGTTACAGCAGGCTTTTCGGAAGGTGCATTGCCTGTTTTTACAGTATAGGTTTCGGTTGCTTCACCGCCAAGGTTAAAGTCGCTGAAGATTGGTTCAACAACAGCCTTTACGGTGTAGCTGCCGTCATCCATATCGGCAAGGCAAATACTGTTTTGATTGTTTCCGTTAAGGTACAAGTCGGCGTTATGTGTAGCAGTAACTTCTCCGTTGTCGTTAAGCAAAAGCTCCGGTTGAGCTGTTGTTACGGTAATATTTTTCTCTGCAGACTTGAGATAGTTTTTACCATCACCAACAGCAACAATGGTGTAGGACTGTTTCTGTTCAGGGATTTCCGCTGTAAAGTCAGGTGCAGAGCCTGTAACAGTTATGTCGCCTGATACGGTTACATTTGCGGCATTAGGTGCTGTTATTCTAAATACCCAATCGGAATCTTCTTTTGCAAGAACAACATCTTCAATAACCAGCTGCTGAGCAATTGTAACTGTTACAGAATTGGATTTTTCGGAGCTAACTACAAGCGATGAGTCTCCCATAGCCATAACCGAATAACTGCCGTTTTCTGTTGCGGTAAAGCTGAATTTTCCGTCCTGCTCGCTTATTTCAGGGGAATTAACCTTGCTGTCGTCTTTATAAACTTCATAATCGGAAGCGCCGTCAACTTTATCCCATGTAATAGTATCATCATTGGAAAGTTGGATTACAGGGGCAGCAAGCTTTTTAATTACAGCCTGTGTAGTATCGGAATTGATTTTGTCGTTTGCTTTGGCAAGTACGGTGTAGGTGTACTCGTTGGCATCAACAATGTTTACGCTTGTCTGATTGTTTGTTACTGTTATGGCAGTTCCGCCGTTAAGGGAAACCTCGTAAGCTGTTGCACCGTCTACGGAATTCCAAGTGAGCTTGCCGTCTGCAAGGGTGAAGCCGCTTGGGGCTGTAAGCCTGGAAAGCACAACAGCAGCAGATTTTTCGGAATCGTAGGTGGAATTTTGTCCTGCATCAATGGCTTGTACCGCAAACGAAGCAGTTCCGTTAAGGTCGCTGTCGTCAAGGGTAACGGTATACGATGCAGCGGCAGTGGTAGCAACAAATTCACCGTTTTTGAATACATCGTATTCAGCGGCGGCAAAAACTTCGTCCCATGTAAGCTTGAGCTGCTTAGTTGAGTTGTCATAAGTAATTGCAAGACCTGTGGGGACTGCAAGCTTTTGTGTGTTTTCATACAGGCAGTCATTTGTTAATACATACTGCTCCAAACCAACTTCGCCGCTTGCAGTAGCGGGCAGGGAATACACCCTTGCGTAATATGTAGCTCCCAAAGCTTCGGAAACCGAAACAGCGTTTGCACTTCTTGCAGAGCCAACAGCGAAAACCGTGGAGGTGCTGTTTTTATCAGGAGTTACAGTAGCCATAACTTTACCTGTAGCTTTGCTTACAAGCTCGACACGGTATCCATCAAGATACTGCGTGGAAACAGGTGCATCCCATTCTACCTTAAGGTCAGTTCCGTCCATTGAAAGTTTAGGGTTTGACACTGCATCCGGCTTAACTACATTATTTACCGAAAGTGTATTTGAATAATTGGAATCTTTGTATCCGGAGCTGCTGCGATTTGCCTTAATCTGAATGGAAATATTGTTCTTTCCTGTTGGGATGTAATCGGTTATATCTGCTCCGGTATAGCTTGAATAAGGAACATCGTGAGTTTTGGCATTTGTTCTGATTGTGTAGTTGTCAGCTTTGGAAACGCTGTCCCAACTAACATAAAAACGGTTATTTTTAACGGAGTACGACAGATTTTTAGGGGTGGAAATTCTTGTTTTGGAACTTCCGCCACCGCCCGAACTGGAGGTTGAGTTGCGTTCGACATCACCTTTGCGTTTATCAATGGCACTCCAGTCGCCAATTACGAATATTTCATAAAACTCGGCATTGGCTGTTTTAATTTCGCAGCCGTCTTTAATGGAAAGTGTGGTATCTTCATGAGCTTTAATTTCGTTAATATCGCAGCCATAAAGTGTAACTTGCAGGTTGGAAAGCTTGTTGCCGCTTTTGGTTACAATATCATAAAAGCCATCGAAGTTTTTGTTTAATGCAGTTTCTTTAAGGATGATGCCGGAGTATGCTTCGATAAGCTTAACGGAGGTTTTTCCCGAAGCAATAATGCGTACACGCCCTTTTTTGCCGCGGTTAACAACGGCTTTGTCTACGGTTACATTATCAAGATAAATGGAGTTTTCACCGCCGCCGTAAATGTACAATGTACCGCCGATGTCAATGTTGCTCAGGTGAACATCGCCCGAACCTACATTTTCGGTTATAATAAGGTCACCGCTGATTGTTTTATTGGAAAGAATAACACCTTTTTCATCAATGGTAACTTTTTTGTATTCAGCAGCAGTGCTGTATGTGCCTGCTTTGTCATAGGTAACATGGCCACCGCTTACTGCAGGGGTGGTGTTGTCAGGGACAACTGTTGATGCTGCGGGCGGAGTGTATGACGGAGGTGTCCATGTACTGGTAGATGTATTGGATGAGGGTTTATGTACGGTAGGAAGTTTGGTCTCCTCTTTTTCTTCCTCTTCGCTTTCTTCCTCTTCATCCTCGTCCTCATCGTCTTCCTCAATATCTTCATAATCTGTAAGGTCTTCGGATTCTTCGGAAATTGCGGGAATGTTGGGTTCATCTGATTTTTTTGGTCCACAGCTTATAAGTCCGATTGCTATGGTGCAAACAACAAGAAATACAAGCATTACCCAAACCAGTCTGTTCATATTGGCAAGCCTCCTTTTTTATTGGCAAGATAAAAATAAACTAAGATAAAAATATTTACGCTTACTGTTATTATGGTGTGGAATTTTTTTATGTTTACTGCATAAGAAAATTAACATTTTGTTTAAAGGTAGCGGTACACAAATGTTATATAATAATTTAAAATTGTATCAGAATTAGGAATTAAAGTAACTTTTCACATTAATATTACCATAAAATTGTGAACAAAAAAACTATTGTGTACTTTTGGGAGGAATAAAAGTGAAATTTGCGGGGAAAATTGGAATTTTGCTTTATGCAGCGTCGGTAATGGGCGGCTGTTCGTACCCCAGTGATATAGAGCATTTTGACGAAAGCAACATCACACCAATGCAGCTGACACAAATGCAGGAGGGTGAAGAAATAGCTGTTATAACAACGACTCACGGAAAAATTACACTCAGGTTTTTCCCGAGTGAAGCACCCGACTCCATGGATATATTTATTGATATGTCGGAAAAAGGCAGCTACAATGGACAAGCATTATTTGTGACTCAGGACGATGACGACGAATTTGCTGCGGTACAGCCAAAGAATACAGACGAGACAAGCTACGAAGCGGAGGTTTCGTATAATCTGTGTCCTGTTTCGGGGGCGGTAGCCATGTATGTTGACGCTTACGGCAAAGCAGACGGCAGTTTTTTCATACATTCAAGCAACAGTATAACAGCTGAGGATACCAAGGAATTGCACGAAGACGGATTTCCGAAGATAGTGGCGCAGGTATTTGGCGGAATGGGAGGATATCCCGACCGTTGGCTGAAGGATGCGGTTTTTGCGCAGGTAATTGAAGGTCAGGATATAATAGACAAAATTGCAGACGGAGATATAGCAGACGAAAAGGTTATAATTGAAAATATCTCAATAGAGAAATACGAGGCTTAATGCTTGCAAAAGCAAAATAAAACAGGTATAGTTTTACTTGGTATGTGCAGTCGGCATGGTGCATACTTAAAAATTAAACTTTAAAGCCGAAGAAATGAGAATAATTATGAAAAAAATAATCAGCATATTTTTAACCGCAGTTATGATGATGTCATTTGCAGCATGCGGTGCAAAAAATGAAAGTTCAAATCAGCAGGCAGCTTCGCAGGAACAGTCTATTCAGGAGGTTGAACTGCTCCAGTTTACCGAAGTTGACCCAAACGAAGAAATCGTTGTAATGCAGACTAATCAGGGTGTAATTAAAATTCGCCTGTTCCCACAGCATGCGCCAAAAGCAGTTGAAAATTTTGTAACACACATAAACAATGGCTATTATGACGGTGTTACCTTCCATCGTGTTATTGATGGATTTATGATTCAGGGCGGTGACCCTCAAGGAACAGGTGCAGGCGGTGAAAGCATTTGGGGCGAAGCGTTTGAGGACGAATTCAACATTGGTCTTCGTAACTTCCGCGGAGCATTGTCCATGGCAAATAGTGGTCCAAACACAAACGGCAGCCAGTTCTTTATTGTTCAGGCACCTTATGTTAATCCCGAAGCTATAAGCAATTCTGTTTTTTCAAGCGGTGAAACAGGTGCTAAATGGAGCGACAACATCATTGAAAAATACAAAGAAGTAGGCGGTACACCTCACCTTGACTATGTTCATACCGTGTTTGGTCATGTTGTTGAGGGCATGGACACCGTTGATACAATTGCAGCACTTGGAATGGATATGATGGGAACACCATCTGAAGAAGTGATTATTGAAAAGGTAACTATGGTTCCTGCAAGTGAAGCTCTGGCTGAGCTTGCAGCTTCTGAGGAAGCTGCCGCAGCTGACAGTTCCGAACAAACAGCAGAAGCTTCCGAAATTACCGAAGAAAAATAAGATAGACTTTCAATTAAATAATGTTTATACAAACAGCAAAGAAGCATAAAAATGTTTCTTTGCTGTTTTTTTGTTCTATTGCCTGTCCGTAGCGAATATTATTTATTAAATCCCAAGAAAGGATTGGTAAAAATGCGGAATGGTAAATGTGACAGCAGGTATGTGCAAGCTGTGGGACAACTTCCCGAAAGCGTTTTTAAAACACTTTTGAAGGTGGATGCCGAATTACAAGGCAGTGTTATGGAAATACGCATGAAAACAGGAAAACCGCTTGCCTTATGGACAGGCAGAAAATTGGTGTTCGTGGATGTTGACGGAAAAACCAGTTCTGTCCCCGGATATAACAGCCGCTATATTTCACAAAGAGAAGTTTTAATGGCGGTAGAAACGCTAAGCGGGTATTCGGTGCATTCTCATCAGGAGGAAATGCGGTACGGGTTCATAACGGCACAGGGAGGTCACAGGGCAGGACTTTCAGGAACGGCAGTTTATGGCGGAAGTGGAATTAAAACCATACGCGAGATAACTGCAGTAAATTTAAGGATAGCACGGGAAATAAAGGGATGTGCCCAAAAATTGCTTAATCAAACTTTTAAGGATGGCATTTGTTCGTTTTTAATAGCAGGTCCGCCGTCAAGCGGAAAAACAACATTGCTTCGTGATACTGCAAGACTGCTTTCTGCGGGAACACTGGGCATTATTTATAAAACCGCAGTAGTAGACGAACGCGGTGAAATTGCGGCTGTTGTGAACGGGCTTGTGCAGAATGATTTGGGTTTTTCCTGTGATGTTTTAAATGGTTACGGCAAAGCCGATGGAATTATGCAGGCGGTAAGAACATTATCACCGCAGTTTGTAATTTGTGATGAAATAGGCACTGCGCAAGAGGTAAAGGCAGTTGAACAAAGCCTGAACTGCGGAGTAAATGTAATAGCATCCATACATGCCGAAGATGCAAAAAGCTTTTTTTCAAGGCCCCAAGGAAGGGCGCTTGCCGAAACGGGAGCCTTTTCAAAAATAGCTTTTCTTTCGCCAAGCGGATTGGGAGAAATTTCAGAAATTATAAATTTGGACAGGCAGGTGCAAAAATGTTCAAGCTATGGGGTATGGTAATGCTTTGGGGTTCGTTTGCAGCGGCAGGTTTTTTTGCTGACAAACGCTTAAAAGCAAGGGTTAAGGATATAGAAAAATGTATTCTTACAGCACGAATTATTGAAGATGAACTCAAACACAGCTTGGCACCGGTGGGACAGATAATGGATTTGCTTTTGGAAAATCCGCTTTTGCGTGATTTTGAATTTTTACATATCTACAAAAGCTTAAATAAATCGTATACATCGTTTAACAAAGCATTGCTGCAGGCGGTAAAACTTTTTAAAGGTGCACTTAATGAAGATGACCGTGCAATTTTTTCACAGCTTGCATTGATACTGGGAAAATCAACTGCCGAAAGTCAGCTGAATGCAATATCGTCAATTTTAATTAAACTTGAGCACCAACGGTGCATGGCATTGGAGTATGAGCAAAAGCATGGAAAAATGTACCGTTCGCTTGGTATGCTTGGCGGTGCAGCGGTATGTCTGGTGTTGATATAAAAGAATGTGAGGTATAAAAAATGGATGTCGATATGATTTTTAAAATTGCTGCAATAGGCATAATTGTTTCGGTTCTAAATCAGGTTCTTATTCGCTCCGAAAGGGAAGAACAAGCAATGATGACAACTCTTGCAGGTTTGATAGTGGTTTTAATGATGATAATTCAAGAAATAAATGTACTGTTCAACACCGTTAAATCGGTTTTCGGGTTGTAAAGCTATGGATATTATGGCTGTTTGCGGGGTGGGTGTGGTAACTGCCGCAATATTAACGCTTCTTCGTCAGTATAAGCCTGAATATGCGGTGCCTGCATCGGCAGCAGCGGGGATTGTAATATTAAGCATAATGCTTTCGAGTATAATTCCGCTTGTAAGAGAACTTAAAGATATGTTCAGTACCGCAGGGATGAATTCAAATTACGCACAGGTGCTGTTAAAAGCTTTGGGGGTTTGTTTTATAACGCAGCTGGCATGCGATGTGTGCCGTGATGCAGGCGAAAATGCGGTTGCATCCAAGCTTGAAATGAGTGGCAAGGTTGCGGTACTGCTTATGTCATTTCCGTTGTTTAAAAACTTGCTGGACATTGTGGTGTCTTTAATAGGTGTAAGGTAGGGAACAAAAATGAAAAGGTTGTTTGGGCTGTTGCTTTTGGTTGTTTTGTTTTTTATTCATTCTACGCTTTGTTTTGCAGAGGAGCCTGTTATAGACCCTGACCGTGTGCTTTATGATATGGGGGCTTATGAGCTTGCCGAAAAAATTCCCGATAATGCCAAGCATGCTTTTGATGAAATACGGTTTTCACAGATGGAATTGAGCGAAATAGCGGCACTTTCACCGCAGCAGTTTGTGCAGGTTCTTAAAGTATCTGCCGCAGCTGAAATAAAAGCACCGCTTGAGGTATTTGCGCTGATTATGGGGATAGTACTTTTATCCGCAATTTTTAAAGGAATATCTGATTCTTTTCCGGACAGCAGTATAAACAATGTATTTGCGGTGGTTGCTGTATTGTGTGCGTTAGGGTTTATTACAGAACCGGTGATATCATGCATTTACGATGCAGCACAGGTTCTAAAGGAATGCGCAGCTTTTATTTTGGCATTTATACCGTTCTTTGCAGGAGCTGTAGCTGCAGGAGGACATCCTGTAACAGCGGTAAGCTATCATTTTTTCCTTGTAGCGGCATGCCAAGGTGTAGCGCAGGCGGCTGCAAGGATACTTCTGCCGCTTATGAGTATTTATTTTGCCGTAACGCTTGCAGCTGCGGTGGTACCGGGGTTAAAGCTGAAGGGTATAACACAGGCGGTAAAATCGGTGGTTTGTTGGTCGCTTGGGCTTATGACAACGCTTTTTGTTGGACTGTTTTCTGTACAGACTATGGTGAATACAGGGTCGGATGCTCTTTCGATAAAGGCAAGCAAGTTTATGCTTGGCAGTTTTGTTCCGATAATAGGCGGTGCATTGTCGGATGCTTTTTCGGCAGCGCATGGCTGCTTGTTGCTTGTTAAAAGTACATTGGGAGCGTTTGGTATAGTTGTTGCAGCACTTACATTCATACCTCTTGTGATAAAGGTGGCGTTGTGGTGCATTACGACAATGATTACAGCACAAATTGCATTAATGGTAGAATCTGAGGAACTTGCCGAGGTTCTTGAGGCTGCGGGGACGGTGCTTTCCGTGCTGTTGGCACTGCTAATGTGCTTTGCTTTGTTGATTATAGTTTGCACTACCGTTGTAATGGTGCTTGGATTTGGAGGATAGTTCCTATGGGTATGATTAAGGAATGGGCGGTTTCACTGTGCGGCTGTGCTGTATGCTGTTCTTTGATTGGTATGCTTTTACCGCAAGGCAGCATACAAAAGCTTTTTAAACTGCTTACAACGGTAGTGATTTTAAGCTGCATTGTTTCGCCTTTAATGAACTTGAAGTTAAAATTACCAGATACCGATTTTGATGAAAGCTACGCAGAAATTGAAGAATACACACTCCAAGCCGAAGAAGCAGCGCATGAAATTGCAGTTGAAGCGGTACAGGCGCAGGTGAAAAAAATAATCAGTGAAAGGCTTGGAAAAATTCATGTTGTTCCCGAAAATGTGCAGGTTAATGTTCATAATGATGATGAGGACAACATATCTTATATTGAAGCAGTAATAGAATTAAACGAAAAAGATGCATCTTTTAAGCAGGAAATACAAAGTCTTATTCACAGTGAATTGGGAATAGAATGTTCATTTGAATAGCTTTAGGGAGGAAAACAAAGTGATTGGAATGTCAGAATTTTTTAAGAGTATGCTTAAAGAAGAAAATCGTTTGAAAATGATTTTTTTGCTTGGCATAAGCGGAATAATTTTAATATTCATATCGGGACTTGGCACAGACAAAAATGCAGATGTCGTAAAGACAGCGGAATGTGCGGTAAACAGCAGTGAGTACATACGGGAAATGGAATTAAAGCTTAAAGATGTTTTGCAGGGGATAGACGGTGTGGGTAATGCTCAGGTTATGCTTACGGTTGACCAAAGCGCAGAATACATTTTTGCAAGCGAGGACAAAACAAACAGCGACAGATATCAGGATTTTGACGGTGAGCATACCAAAAAAGTGCAGACAAGAACTACAACCGAAAACAACTACATTTTGGTGGATGATGTAAACGGGAATACAAAACCGCTTATAAAAACGCAGATAGAGCCTGTTATAAAAGGTGTAGTGGTGGTGTGCCAAGGGGCGGAAAGTCCTGTTGTATGCGTAAGAATAACCGATGCATTAACTACGGTTCTTGGCATTGGGGCAGACAAGGTGTGTATCGTTCCGGCAAAAAGTGAACGATGATATACATAACTTTAATGATGAAAAAGGGGAGAAATAGATGAACATGATAGTAGGAAAACGGCAGATAATTCTGGCTACACTGGTAGTGGCATTAACCGTTGCCGTTTATGTAAATTACAAATTTACGGCTGCAGGCGGTGAATATATTGCAACCGAAGCTGTAACGCAGGAGGACAGGGAAAATTACGGTGATGCACAGTTTGTGGATGCTCAAATTGAAAATGTTTCGCAGTCAAACGATTATTTTGCGCAGGCAAGACTTACACGCAGCAAGTCGCGTGATGAAGCGGTAACGGCTATGCGTACAATGATGGACGATGAATCTCTTGATTCTGCAAAGAAAGCCGAGCTTAACATGCAGGCGGCAAAAATTGCCATGGCAATAGAAACCGAAGGAAAAATAGAAAACCTTATTCGTGCCAAGGGCTTTGAAGACTGTATGGTGTACTGCGAAAATGACAAGGTGGATGTTGTTGTGCAAACAAGCGGATTGTTGGATAACGAAGTGCTTCAAATAAGAGATGTTGTACTTGGCGAGACTGATGTAGCTGTTGAAAACATATCCATCATCGAGGTAAAGTAGCCGTAAAAAATTGTATACAAACGGTAAATTTATTCCATCCTGTCTTGTGTGCTGTGATTTTTGTGGTATAATAATCAAGAATAATAATTGTATGCTTGGCAGCATTAAAAAGTCGAGCAAACTCCCTTGAGGGGAACACCTGTGCAGGGATAATCCCGTTTGATTTAGGGTAATATTTGCCGTATAAGGAACACGGTAAATAAAAAACCTGTATTCGTGAGTAAAATATAAAATGAAATATTCAGGCAGAAAAGCGGTGTCTGCGTGCAGATGCTGCTTTGCCATGTTTTTTGGCAGCAGCTGCCGAAAGTGAATATGGAGGTATACTATGCAGAACACACAGGTAAAACAGCCAAAAGGAAGCCTTAGAATTTCTCAGGATGTAATTGCAACAATTGCATGCAAAGCGGCTTCGGAAATTGAAGGTGTAATTCCGATTGATAACATGGATAATATGGGAACCATCCGCAGCTTCGTTGTGAAAAAAGGTATACACAAGCCAATTTCCATCAATCTGTCCGATGATGTTGCGGTTATCGACATGATGATTGACCTTAAAGAAGGCACCAATATTCCGGAAGCTGCCGAAAAAGTACAGGTATCCGTAAAAAATGCTGTACAGAATATGACAGGAATTACAGTTTCCAAAGTAAATATCCAGGTAGCCGGTATTGTATTTGATGAACCTTTGTCAACAGAAGATTAATGCTGAAAGTCCGACATGTATAAATTGTAAGGGCTTTTAATGCAAGTTCGTCATTAACAGCCTTCCTGGGAATAATCAGGAGGGCTGATTTTACTTATAAACCGTATTTTGAAGAATACAGTATGGATTAGGAGAAGTGTTATGAAAAGAAATGAAGCTCGCAAACAGGCTATATGCCTGCTGTTTGAAAAAATATTCAACCCACAGTACAGCTGGGAAGCAATAATTGAAAATGCAAGTGACGGCAGAGACCTTGTGGTTGATGAATATGCGTTGAAGCTTGTAAAAGCAGTTGAAGAAAATCAAGAAGAAATAGACAAAGTTTTGCAGGAATACTCCAAAAAACGCAAGCTTAACAGACTGCCAAGAATTGTGCTGAGCATTCTTCGTGCGGCTTACTGCGAAATGCGTTACTTTGACGATATTCCGGTTGGTGTTTCCATAAATGAAGCAGTAGAACTCACAAAGCTGTTTGCAGGCGAAGAAGAAGCACCTTTTGTTAACGGTATACTTGGTGCAATAAACCGTTCTAACACACAGGAGGGTTAAAACAATGTCCCTTTATTTGGGAATTGATACCAGCAACTACACCACATCGGTGGCTTTGTACGACAGTAACAGCGGACAAGCTGTAAACAGCAAAAAGCTTTTGCCTGTTTCACAGGGAGCTGTTGGGCTGCGGCAGGGTGATGCGGTTTTTCACCATGTTCAGCAGCTTGCACAGGTGTTTGAAGATGCCGTAAAACAAGCTGACGGGCAAATTTGTGCTGTTGGGGTAAGCACAACTCCGCGCCCTGTTGAAGGTTCGTACATGCCTTGCTTTTCGGTAGGTAAAATGGCAGCACAAATAGTTGCATCATCCCTGCGTATACCGTTGTATGAGCTTTCACACCAATGCGGTCACATTCTTGCCGCTTTGTACGATACCGACAATATGGATTATCTTAACAGACCTTTTATAGCTTTTCATTTTTCGGGTGGAACAAGTGAATGTCTTTATGCTGTACCGAACGAGGAAAAGCTTGTTGATATCGAGCTTGAAGCAGGCTCGCTTGATTTAAAGGCGGGACAGGTTATTGACCGTGTGGGAAGAATGTTGGATATTCCGTTTCCGGCAGGAATGAAGCTGGACGAGCTTTCGCATAAATCCAAAAAGAAGTGGAAGGTGCGTCCAACATTTAAAGGTGCGGATTGTTGTTTGTCCGGTATTGAAAATCAGTGTAAAAACCTTTTGGATAAAGGGGAAAAACCCGAAGATATCGCACTGTTTGCTGTTGAGTCCATAAAGGTAGTTTGCGATAAAATGGCTGCGGATGCCTGCCGCAGACATCCCAATACTCCAATAATTTTTGCAGGCGGTGTAATGAGCAACAGCATAATTTCGGCATCGCTTAAAAACAAGTACGACTGCAGCTTTGCAGCTCCGGCATTGTCGTCCGACAATGCTGTGGGAGCCGCATTGTTTGCTTACTTAAAGGATAGTAAAAAATGAGCAGTATTCTGACGGTATCACAGCTTAACAGGTATGTTAAATCGCTTTTGGAGGACGACCGAAAACTAAAAGCGATTTATGTCCGCGGGGAAATATCAAATTTCATAAATCACTTTAGATCGGGGCATTGCTACTTTACTTTAAAAGAGGGCAATGCCGCTGTTAAGTGCGTGATGTTTTCGTCAAATGCTCAACGGCTTATTTTCACTCCCGAAAACGGGATGTCAGTAATACTTTGCTGCGGGGTATCGCTTTACGAACGAGATGGTTCGTATCAGCTTTATGTGCAGGACATGCAGCCTGACGGTAAAGGGGCTCTTGCGGCTGCTTTTGAACAACTTAAAACCAAACTTAGTACCGAGGGATTGTTTGATGCACAGCACAAACGCCCGCTTCCGTTATATCCGGACAAGGTTGCGCTTATAACATCTAAAACCGGTGCAGCACTTCAGGATATGCTCAGCATTATCGGTGAAAGATACCCAATATGCCAAACTGTGCTTTATGATGCTTCGGTTCAGGGGGTTACAGCAGTTCCGAGATTAATATCTGCAATAGACGCAGTCGAGCATGACGGTGCCGATGTTGTAATAATTGGTCGAGGCGGCGGTTCGACAGAAGATTTGTGGGCATTTAATGATGAAGCACTTGCCAGAAGAATTTTTGCCATGAATATTCCTGTGATTTCGGCAGTTGGTCATGAAACCGATTTTACAATATGCGACTTTGTAGCAGATGTAAGGGCAGAAACACCGTCCGCTGCGGCTCAAATTGCAGTTCCCGACATACGCGAAGTTAAATACAAGTTGGATTCAATGTACACCAGAATTGAAAATGAAATGTTCAGGCGTTTAGAGTTTTATCAAAAACGCATTGAGGTGCTTGAAGCGGATTGCCGATATTATGGTCCGCAAGGTGTTCTGCGTGAGTATGAAATGCAGCTGGACAGTATTTTAACTGCTGTAAAAGCAGCAGCGGTATCACAGGTACAGCGCAAGGAATATGAGCTTAAAAAGGTGTGCAGTACATTGGAAGTTATTAACCCGTTAAAATTGCTTTCCATGGGGTATACTGTTACGGAGGATATACAGGGACATCGGTTGAAATCGGTAGAAAATCTGCCGAAGGACGGAATGATAAAAACATATTTGCCGGACGGTTGGGTGATTTCCGAAATTGTAAAACACGGTACATCTGCAAAGGGGAAAGAATAATGAAAAAAACAATGTCCTTTGAGGAAGCAATGCGTGAGCTTGAGGAAATAGTCAGCAAAATGCAGAACGAAGAACTGTCGCTGGACGAGTCAATGGAACTGTATACCGAAGCTTTAAAGCTGACAAAATTCTGTACGACAAAAATTGAAGCTGCGAAAAAGAAAATTGCAAATCAGGCAGGGGCAGGAAAAAACAATGAGAACCTCGGAGTTTAACGAAAAATTAAAAAATTATGCGAATATTACGGAACGGGAACTGGACAGGCTCGTTCCTGATGTGCTTTGTGATGAAAAATCCGTAATAAAAGCTATGCGTTACAGTTTGCTTGGTGCAGGTAAGCGTTTGCGTGCTGCGCTGCTGTTGGAATGCTGTATTGCTGCGGGCGGAAGTGTGGAACAGGCACTTCCTTTTGCTTGTGCGGTAGAGATGGTACATGCCTATTCATTAATACATGACGACCTGCCTTGTATGGATGATGATGATTTAAGACGCGGAAAGCCATCCTGCCATATTGCATTTGGCGAATCTACGGCGCTTCTTGCAGGCGATGCACTTTTAACCAAAGCGTTTTCGGTAATAATGTCGAGTAATTCACGAGATGAGGTTAAGGTAAAAGCAGCGGCTTTTCTTGCCGAGTGTGCAGGCGAGCATGGTATGATAGGCGGACAGATACTTGACTTGGAAAATGAAAAAAACGCTCCTGACAGCGAGCGTCTGGAACGCACCTGTCTCATGAAAACAGCATATCTTCTTAAAGCGGCAGCTGTAATAGGTGCAATGGTTGGTTCTGCCGATGATGAAATGATAGACAGAATGGGTAAATATGCATTGAATATCGGCTTGGCATTTCAGATATTTGATGATATACTTGATGTTGAGGGAGTAGAGGAAAAGATAGGTAAACCTGTGGGAAGTGACAAGGAAAACCACAAAATTACCTATGTTACTTTATTTTCTGCTGAAAAAGCACATGAAATGGCAATCGAAAGAGCCGAGCTTGCAAAAAGAGAATTATCTTGCATGAATATACAAAGCAGTTGGCTTTATGAACTCGCGGATATGGTGGTTGACCGCGATAAATAAAATATAAAAAAGGGGGTTAATGCATTGATTGAAGCTTTGAAAATTGTTACAAGCAATTATATTATAGATGTTGCATTAGTTGCATGGGCTTCTGCACAAATTTTGAAAACCCTGTTTACATTGATATTTCAGAAAAAATTGGTGCTGGAAAGGCTGGTAGGCGCAGGCGGGATGCCAAGTGCACACACTGCACTGGTGGTTTCGCTCGCGGTTGCAATGGCACGCAAAGAGGGTTTTGCTTCACCGATGTTTGCACTGGCATTGTGCTTTGCCGTGGTGGTAATGTACGATGCAATGGGTGTTCGCCGTGCAGCGGGAGAACACGCTAAGGTGCTTAATACGGTTATTCTTTCGCTTTTTCAAAAAAAGCACCTTTTTGGAGATTTTACAAGACTTGAGGACTTTTTAAGAAGAAAGAAAAAAGGCGGAAAAGAACAGCCTGAACAAAAAGAAATTACTGAAACTGAAATAGAAAATGACCCATATTATAAAATGCTTAACGAGTTTTTGGGGCATACCCCTATGGAAGTTATCGGAGGAGCATTGCTGGGAATATTTGTTGCGTTGGTTTTCCCTGTTTTTTAAACCTAAGGAGCGATACATAATATGAAGAGCTATTCGGTTTTAGACTCGATACTATCTCCTAAAGATGTAAAAGGACTTTCAACAGAAAAATTGGAACTGCTTTGTGCTGAGCTTAGAGAGTTTATAATTGATAATGTTTCCAAAACAGGCGGACATCTTGCGTCCAATTTGGGTGTGGTGGAACTTACTGTTGTGCTGCACAAGGTATTTGATACTCCTAAGGACGAAATTGTGTGGGATGTTGGGCATCAATGCTATTCCCATAAAATTTTGACAGGGCGAAAAGAAAGATTTAACACTTTGCGACAGGAAGGCGGAATAAGCGGTTTCCCAAAGCGTGCTGAAAGTGTGCACGATGCCTTTGTTGCGGGACATGCGGGAACATCTGTTTCCGTAGCTTGCGGTATAGCAAAAGCAAAGCAGATAAAAGGTGACAGGCACAAGGTTATTGCTGTTGCGGGTGACGGAGCATTTACCAACGGAATGATTTACGAGGCACTCACAAACAGTGCCGTAGACTGCAAAAACCTTGTAATTGTTCTTAACGACAATGAAATGTCAATATCGGAAAATGTTAGTGCCTTGGCGGCGTACCTTACCAAAATACGCTCGACTTCTTCGTATTTCAAAGCTAAGGATGCAGTGGAGGAAACCCTTGACAAGCTGCCGATTATAGGTGAACATGTCAAACATGCAGTAAAGCTTACAAAATATGCAGCTAAAAAGGTGCTTTATAATACCAACTTTTTTTCCGACCTTGGACTGACTTACTTCGGACCGTTGGACGGACACGACATAAATGCACTTACAGAGGTTTTTGAACGCGTTAAAAAGCTTGACCAACCTTGCATAGTGCATATTTCCACCGAAAAGGGACGCGGGTATGACTTTGCATCTTCAAATCCAAGTGCATATCACGGAGTTTCAAAGTTCGATGTAGAGTATGGCTTGGTGGATTATGTGCCTGCATCGGGTTTTTCGGCTGAACTGGGAAAATACATTACATACCTTGCAGCTAAAGATGAACGCATTTGTGCAATTACTGCCGCAATGAAAGATTCAACGGGACTTCAGCCGTTTGCAAAAAGGTATCCTGACAGATTTTTTGATGTAGGTATTGCCGAAAGCCATGCGGCAGCATTTGCAGGCGGACTTGCTGCACAGGGAATGATGCCGGTGTTTGCGGTTTATTCGTCATTTTTGCAGCGTTCGTATGACCAGATACTTCATGACCTTGCTATTGAACCGCAGCATGTTTTGCTTGCGGTTGACCGTGCGGGTATAGTTGGTGATGACGGTGAAACACATCAGGGTATGTTTGATGTCGCCATGCTCTCCAACATTCCTAAAATGGTAATATATTCTCCTGCAACTCTTGCAGGTTTGCGTTACTGCGTAAAACAGGCTTTGTACCAAAACAACGGTCCTGTTGCTGTAAGATACCCACGAGGCGGCGAAGAGAAGTCCGACTTGGATTATCTTGCTGTAAGGGAAGATGTTAAATTGGTTAAAAACGGACATAAAAACTTGTTGGTTTCATACGGAAGAATGGGACATCGTGCAGCAGATGCAGCAAAATCACTTTTAAAGGAAGATATTAGAGTATCGGTGCTGCATCTGCAAAAAATATACCCTTTGTCCGATGAAATCATAGAAATTATGTCCGAGTACGATAATATTCTTTTTGCAGAAGAAGGAATAAAACGAGGTTCAATTTCCGAATATGCAGGAAACAGGCTGATGGAAAAAGGCTTTAAGGGTAAATATGCGGTTCGTGCCGTTGATAATATGTTTATTCCTCAAGCCGTTCCGTCACGAGCACTTGAACTTGCAGGATTGGACAGTGTGTCGCTGGCAAATCATTTCAGAAGCGACAGACAGGGGGGAAATAATTGAAAAAAAGACTTGATGTTGCCTTGGTCGAGCAGGGGTTTACCACCAGCCGCGAACAGGCAAAAGCACTTATAATGGCCGGTCAGGTATACATAAACGGTCAAAAATCGGACAAAGCGGGCGATACCGTTAAGCCGGACGATAAAATTGAAGTGCGAGGTCAAAAGCTGCAGTATGTAAGCCGCGGCGGACTAAAGCTTGAAAAAGCAATGAAAGTGTTTGACCTTTCGCTGAATAACATGGTATGCATGGATATTGGTGCATCAACAGGTGGTTTTACCGACTGTATGCTCCAAAACGGTGCAGAAAAGGTTTATGCCGTTGATGTTGGCTATGGTCAGCTGGCATGGGAGCTTCGTCAGAACGAAAAGGTAGTTAATTTGGAGCGTACCAATATACGCTATGTTACAGATGAACAAGTACCTGATGCGTTGGACTTTTTTTCGGTCGATGTTTCCTTTATTTCGCTCACTTTGGTGTTGCCGGTAGGCTACGGGCTGCTTAAAGAGTCGGGTGAGGCTGTATGCCTTATCAAGCCGCAGTTCGAAGCAGGCAGGGAAAATGTCGGCAAAAAAGGCGTTGTTCGTGACGAAAAAGTGCATGAAGATGTAATTCGCAAGATTTATGATTTTTGTATTGAACTGGGCTTTGCTGTTTTGGGATTGGATTATTCTCCGGTAAAGGGTCCACAGGGCAATATTGAGTATTTAATTCATATCAAAAAAGACTCACAGGCTCAGTCCATACAGCCGGACATTCCAAAGCTTGTTGCGTTGTCTCATGAAAATTTATAATTGAAGGTGAACAGCATGAAGGTAATGATTGCTATAAATGCAGATAAGGAGTCCATACTTCGTCAGGCAGACCATGTTGCAAATGTTCTTTCCTCGATGGGTGTGACCTGTTACATGGACTTGGCTCACAGCGATAAAATGGAAGAAAAATCAATCCAGTTTGAAGACTTTGCATACACCCCGCCGGAATTTGATGCAATAGTTGCGGTTGGCGGTGACGGTACAATTCTTCGTTTTGCTCGATTTGCACTTACCATGGGCAAACCAATTTTGGGTGTAAACGCAGGCAGACTCGGATTTTTGACCACCATTGAAAAAGATGATGACGAGTCCCTCAAACGCTTTGTAAAGGGTGATTATTTTACTACCGACAGAATGATGCTTACAATCGAGCATCACAGCGGAAACACAGTTACAAAGTATGCTGCACTTAATGAGGTTGTAATTCGCAATGCAATTGCAACAAGAATAGTGGATATTGATGTTCAGGACAAAACACATGTTATGCAGGTTCGTGCAGATGGTGTTATTTTTGCTACACCTACCGGTTCGACAGCTTATTCATTGTCGGCAGGCGGTCCTATTGTTGACCCAAGTGTAGACACAATAATCATGACACCAATTTGTCCTCATACACTGTTCTCAAGATCCATAATCTACGGTGCAGACCGTGAGCTCATTGTTCGCGGTGTACATGACCATGCACATTCCTCAAGCATGATAATGGCAATTGACGGTCGTCCCGACATCGAAATTGCCGACGGTGAATATCTGGTTATACGCAAAAGCGAAGACCATGTAAAACTGATTGCTTTTGAAGACAAAAACTTCTATCAGGTACTGAAAGATAAAATAACAGCAATGTAATTCCCATGTGATATAAAATTAAGGGGTGCTGCAATGAAATCCAAGCGTCACACAAAAATTTTGGAGCTTATTTCCGAAATGTCCATTGATACACAGGAAGAACTTTTAAAACAGCTTAACCGTTCCGGTTTTACCGTGACACAGGCAACTGTATCACGAGATATAAAAGAACTGCGTTTGGTTAAAAAGCTTGGTTCAAACGGACAATATCGTTATGCTACAGGTCATAATGAAGACAAATACAACATTTCTTTCAAATTCCATGCGATATTTACCGAATCGGTAAATAATGTTGACTATGCACAAAACATTGTAGTGGTAAAATGCTATACAGGTATGGCAAGTGCAGCGTGTGCAGCGTTGGATTCAATGGAATGGCAAGGCATTGTTGGCACAGTTGCGGGTGATGATACAATACTTTTTGTAATGCGCAACGAAAAAGCTGCAATCGACCTGGTGGCTCAGCTTAAAAAGCTTTTGGATATGTAATTTTTGGGAGGGGTAGAATGCTCTCACAACTGTATCTGCGGAATTTTGCTGTAATAAAGGAAGCCGCTATAGACTTTCATGATGGTTTTAATGTTTTTACTGGGGAAACCGGTGCAGGCAAAACCATACTTGTAAGTGCTGTAAGCGGTGTTTTGGGAGCAAGACTTTCAAAAGAAATTATCCGAACAGGCGAAGACAGCGCATATATTTCGGCACTGTTTACTGATATTTCTCCTAAAGTATGCGGCATTATAAGCGAACTTGGGTATGAGGCCGAGGACAACAGCCTTATCATTACTCGTGAGCTTAAACATGATTCCAAAAACATATGCAAAATAGGCGGCAGACCGGCAACCCTGCAAATATTAAAAGAGGTTGCATCACATCTTATTGACATTCACGGTCAGCGTGACAGCGGTCAGCTGCTTAACCCTGCGACACATCTTCAGCTTTTGGACGATTACGGACAGCTTTACGAGTATAAAAAGAATTACCGTTCATTTTACGATAAAGCTGTGGCAATAGAAAAGAAAATAAAATCTCTTGGTGTTGACGAAAATCAAAAGCAAAAACGAATTGCCGAGCTTTCGTACATCATTGAAGAAATTGATAAGGCTGAACTTGTAGTTGGCGAGGAAGAAACGCTTAACAGCAGAAAAATAAAAATAACCAACATTCAGCGTATTGCGATGCTCTTGGAAAATGCACGCCTCTTGCTTGACGGTGACGACGAAAGAGATGCCGGAGCAATAAGGCTGATGGAGGGTCTGCGTGATACATTGCTGCAGCTTGGTGCGTTTTTGCCGGAAATGAACGAGCTTTCTGATAAAGTTGAGGCTATGTCCATTGAGCTTGATGACATGCGCATGAATGTAGGCTCCAAGCTTGACGGCATGGAATACGAACCTAACGAACTTGATATTATTGAGGAGCGTTTGGAGCTTATTCACAGGCTTAAAAGGAAATACGGCGGAGATGTCGAGGATATTTTAAAACTTCGTGATAAATCAAAGGCAGAGCTTGCTGACATTAAGCAGTCGGACAGCAAGCTTAAAGAGCTTCACGACCAGCTTGACAGCATGATGGACGATTTGATGCAGGCGGCAGACGAACTGACAGCGGCACGCATTAAAGCAGGAGAAAGTTTTGTTGCGGCAGTTCAGGCGGAGCTTAGTTTTTTGAATATGCCTTCGGTAAAGCTTTTTGTAGACAGAAAAGAAACCGAAAGCTTGAAATCATCCGGGCAGGATGAAGTAGAATTTTTAATAAGCACAAATATTGGCGAGCCTGCAAAGCCTATGGCAAAAATTGCGTCAGGCGGTGAGCTTTCAAGAATAATGCTTTCGATAAAGAATGTATTTGCCGACAAGGACTTGATAGCAACTTCGATATTTGATGAAATTGACACAGGTGTAAGCGGAAAAGCTGCACAAAAAATTGGTATGAAGATGAAACAGGTAGCCAAAAACCGACAGGTTATTGCGGTTACCCATCTGGCACAGGTTGCAGCCTTTGCTTCGCACCATTTGTGTATTCAAAAACAGGTTGAAAATGACCGTACATTTACCACTGTTACTCCGCTTTCCGAAATTGCAAGAGAACACGAAATTGCCCGTATTATTTCGGGTGAAAACATTACCGAGCTCAGTCTGCAAAATGCAAAGGAAATGCTGGAGTTAGCGAAATCTTGACAAAAAAATGGGCATGTATTATAATACAGCCTAAGCGACAAAGCGGTCTTTTACCGCGTTATACAACAAAATGCTATGATGAAAAGAAGTAATACGGCAGATGCCGGCGCAGAGAGTTTTCGGTAGGTGTAAGGAAACAAGGCGGTCGTATGAATACATTTCGGAGCGGCATATCGAACGGCTTTGCCAAGTAGGTTATGACGGGAACGCCCGTTACAGCGTAGGGGTATAATTTTTGTACCCGCTAAGGTTTTTTTCGTGAGGAAAAAACACCCAGAGGTGGTACCGTAGTCAGAATGACTGCCCTCTGCTTGACTGTATGGTCAGGCAGAGGGCTTTTTTTGTTGGATAATAAAAACAAATTATAGAAAAGAGGAAATTGTAATGACCGTATTTCAGGAACTTGAACGCCGCGGACTTATCGCACAGATGACACATCCCGAAAAAATTAAACACAAGCTGGAAAATGAGCAGGTAACCTTTTACATTGGCTTTGACGCTACTGCTGACAGCCTTCATGTAGGTCACTTTTTGCAGCTTATGGTTATTAACCATATGATAAAAGCAGGTCACAGACCAATTTTGCTGCTTGGTACAGGTACTACAATGGTAGGTGACCCAACAGGCAAAACCGATATGCGCAAAATGCTTACTGTAGAAGAAATTAACTACAATGCTGACCGTTTCCTTGAGCAGATGGGCAGACTTGTTGACTTGGATAAAGTTATTGTTGCACGCAACGGTGACTGGCTGCTCAAACTTAATTATGTTGAACTGCTGCGTGATGTAGGCGTACATTTTTCCGTTAACCAGATGCTTACAGCAGAATGCTTTAAATCTCGTTTGGAAAGAGGTCTTTCCTTCATCGAATTTAACTACATGATTATGCAGAGCTACGACTTCCTTAAACTGTACCAGATGCACAACTGCACAATGGAGCTGGGCGGCAACGACCAGTGGGCAAACATTCTTGGCGGTGTTGACCTTGTTCGTCGTGTTGAAGGTGAAGAAGTATGCGGTATGACCTTTAAGCTGCTTACCACCAAAGACGGCCGCAAAATGGGCAAAACCGAAGGCGGTGCTGTATGGCTTGATGCTGAAAAATATTCCCCATACGACTTCTTCCAGTACTGGAGAAATGTTGATGATGCCGATGTTATCAACTGCCTTAAACTGCTCACATTTGTTCCGATTGAAGAAATCGAAGCTATGGAAGCGTGGGAAGGCAGCCAGCTTAATGCTGCTAAAGAACGCCTTGCTTACGAGGTAACAAAATTTGTTCATGGTCAGGAAAACGCAGACAAAGCAATCGCTGCTGCAAAAGCACTCTTTGGTGGTGCTGCCGATATGAGCAACATGCCTGCAACTGTTTTGACCGAAGACGACCTTACCGATGGTGCAATTACTGTTATTGATGCTATGATGAAAGCTGAATTGGTAAAATCTAAAAGCGATGCAAGAACAGTAATTAAACAGGGCGGCGTATTGGTAAACGATGAAAAAGTTACCGAATTTACAGCTGTTATTACAAAAGAACAGCTGTCCGGTGATGGTGTAATAATTAAAAAAGGCAAAAAAGTATTCCACAAAGTAAGCCTGTAATTTTAGTTTATGAACAGTCCTTCCTGACGGGAGGACTGTTTTACAAAGGTGAGGAGAAAAAACCTTGTTGGATTTTATTGTAGAAACCAAAACAGTATGGCAAAGACTTAAGGAAACAAAAAAACCTATTGTAATGTACGGAATGGGTGACGGTGCCTTGAAAATAATGAAGGTGCTTGAAGAAAAAAACATACCTCTTGCAGGTTTTTTTGCCAGCGATGAATTTGTACGCGGTCATTCTTTTATGGGGTATAAGGTGCATCGTTTAAGCGAACTGGAGGAACAGTATGGTGACCTGTTCATTCTTATGGCGTTTGGTATACACGACATTCCAATGACAGAGCGCATTACAAAAATTGCCGAGCGTCACGAATTTGCAGCTCCGGATGTGCCTGTTATTGGCGACGGATTGTTTGACCTTGATTATATTGTCAAACATGAAAACGAGCTGCAGCAGGTGTATGATATGCTTGCAGACGAACAATCCCGAAAAGTGTTTGCCGATATACTGAATTACAAAATAAGCGGTGATATACGCTACCTTGCATCATGCACCACAACACCTGACGAAGCATACGAAAATATTCTGCGTCTTGATGAAAACGAGGATTATGCCGACCTTGGTGCATACAAAGGCGATACCGTTGAGGAATTTTTGAAATACACTTCGGGGAAATACAGTAGCATAACCGCATTCGAACCTGATGTGAAAAACCATAAGAAACTCACTGCGCGTATGCAGGAGTTAGGAATAGATGCCGATTGCCGAAACATTTCCGCACACAGCACCGAAGAAGTGCTTTACTTTGCAAGCCGCGGGGGCAGACATTCTTCTTTGGATAAGGAAAAAGGCAAGCCAACACAGGCGAACTCTTTGGATAATGTTAGAGAAGGAAAACGAGTTTCTTTTATAAACATGGATGTTGAAGGTGCGGAAAAGGAAGCTATTAACGGCTGTAAGCAAACAATTTTGAAATATCAGCCCAAAATGCTTATTTCCATTTATCACAGAACCGAAGATATGTTTGCAATACCTTTGCAAGTGCGTGATATAAATCCAAACTACAAGTTTTACATGAGACATTACCGATACATTCCCGCATGGGATACAAATCTTTACTGCATTTCTGAATAACAAAAGGAGGTGTACAGCTTGAAAACTGTATTTGCAGCAATAAATGCAAAATATGTACACACAAATCTCGCTGTAAGATATATGCAGTGTTTGGCGGAACAGCATGGCGGTTATGAAACTGAGTTTGTGGAGTATACCATAAATCATAGGATTCTGCAGCTTATGCGTGAGATTTATCTGCTAAAAGCTGACTGCATTGTATTCTCCTGCTATATTTGGAATATACAAATGGTTCTTGAACTTTGCGAGGAGTTAAAAAAGGTATCCCCAAACTGCAAGATTGTTTTGGCAGGACCCGAGGTAAGCTACGACAGTGAACAGCTTTTGGAAAAATACCCATTTGTGGATGCTGTTATACGCGGTGAAGGCGAGCCTGTGCTGATTCCGTTTTTGGAATGGGTAAACGGAGTGTGTACAGCCGAACAGGTGCCGTCACTTTCATGGCGCAGTGAAAATGGAATAAACAGTACACAATCGGCACCACTGCCGTCGTTGGATGTTCTGCCGTTTCCGTACAAGGATTTAAATGAGCTTGGCGGAAGAATACTGTATTTTGAAGCCTCGCGCGGATGTCCGTTCAGATGCGGCTACTGCCTGTCCTCGATTGGAACAGGGGTGCGTTTTATGCCGTTGGAGCAGGTTTTCGCAGCAATGGATATCTTCCTTGCAAACAAGGTAAGACAGGTAAAGTTTGTGGACAGAACTTTTAACTGCAACAAAAACTATGCTTTGGCTATTTGGAAATATCTGTCCGAGCACGACAACGGTGTTACCAATTTCCATTTTGAAATTGCGGGCGAGCTTTTGGATGACGAAACCATGGATTTTTTAAAAACTGTTCGTAAAGAGCAGTTCCAGTTTGAGGTTGGCGTTCAGTCCACAAATAACGAAACATTGGCAGGAATTACCCGTAAAACGCATATTCCGTCACTGTTTGAGATATGCAAAAAAATTGACAGTTTCGGCAATATTCACCAGCATTTGGATTTGATAGCGGGACTGCCGTATGAAGATAAAAAGTCATTTGCCAACTCATTTAACGATGTTTATGCACTGCGTCCGCAGCAGCTTCAGTTGGGTTTTTTAAAGGTTCTTAAAGGTTCTGCAATACATCGTCAAAAACAGGAATTCGGGATAATTTACACTACTCGTGCACCGTATGAGGTAATGGCTACAAAGTGGCTTTCCTATGACGATATATTGTCTTTAAAGCAAACCGAGGATATGGTGGAGCGATATTACAACAGTGGTCGTTTCAGTAATATTCTGGAACAGCTTGTACCACTGTTTGCAACCCCATTCGATTTTTACGAGCAGCTTGGAAGCTATTTTTCACAGCAGGGACATCATTTAAAGAATCAAACAAAAGAACAGCTTTACACAATACTGCGTGATTTTTGCATTGAAAAAGGACTGCAATTTACCGATTTTATGGAAGAATGCTGCCTTTTGGATATATGCCTTCACGAAAAACCAAAAAAGCTGCCTGAGTTTATTAAAAATCGCCTGAATGACGATTATCAAAAGCAGATAATTGAATTTTATGACAACACCGAAAACATTACACGCTATCTCCCAGAATTCGAGGGTGAAAACGGTAAGCGTATTTCACGAATAGCGCATTTGCAGGTGTTTGCATATGACATGGCAAGCGGAGAACGCAAAACAACGGCTATGCTGTTTAATTATGAAAAAAGAGGATTAACAGGCAAAGCTGAAAGCTTTGAGATTGTAATTGGCGATTGATTGACTGAAATTTTTAAAGAGGGTATAATTTATCGGGAACGATAAATAGTACCCTCTTGTTTTTATTTGCAGCGGATAATTCTGCAAAATTATTGGGGAGGAGTTTGTTTTATATGAATTCAGCCGCTGTTATGGACAGAGCGCAAACGGGGCAGAAAAGGACGCGTTATCATCTGCTTGACAGTTTAAGGGGATTAAATTTATTAAGTATGATAATATACCATGCTGTATGGGATTTGGTTTACATATTCGGCATGGAGTGGAAATGGTTTTACGGTACAGCGGCATATGTTTGGCAGCAGATGGTTTGCTGGACTTTTATTTTGCTTTCGGGATTTTGCTGGTCGATGAGCAAACGACCGCTTAAACGAGGTATGGTGGTTTTGACAGCAAGCTTTTTGTTATCGCTGGTAACTATTGCGGCAGTTCCGCAGCAAAAGGTTTTGTTTGGTGTACTTACTCTTTTGGGCAGCTCTATGATTATTATGACAGCAGCCGACAAGCTGTTTATAAAAGTAAAGCCTGTGTATGGATTTATTGTGTTTAGTCTGCTTTTTATACTTACACGAAATGTATCGGATGGGATTATATCTTTCGGAAAAATAACACTTTTCAGCCTTCCGCCAGAATGGTATAAAAATTTCTTTACGGCATTTTTAGGATTGCCGTTCAGCGGTTTTTGGTCAACGGATTATTTTCCGCTTGTTCCATGGTTTTTCCTGTTTTCGGCAGGTTACTTTATTCATAAATCCGTAAAGGATAAGCTTGGCATAATTGCGCACTGTAAAGGCTGCGGATTTTTGAATTTTATGGGTAAACATTCTTTGGTTATCTACTTAATTCATCAGCCCGTTATTTACGGAATATTTACTCTGCTGCTTTAAAAGGATTAGTTTAAATAATTGTTTTATGTATGGTTGAAAACACAAAACCATGCAAATAATACTGTTGGGTTATTGTCGCTGATTGACAAAAATGGGTACATTATATACACTTAGAAAGTATGTTTTTAAATTGCTGTTGATAAACAAATTTATTTTTAAAGGGTGATACGGTGACAAATTCCGAAATCTTAAAACATATAGACCATACCTTGCTTAAACCGTGCTGTACATGGGACGATATAAAAAAGCTGTGTGATGATGCGGTTAAATACGGCACGGCTTCGGTTTGTGTGCCGCCTTCGTATGTGGCAAGAATACACGCAGCTTACGGTGAAAAGCTTAATATTTGCACAGTTGTAGGCTTTCCTTTGGGTTACAGTACAACTTCGGCAAAGGTGCAGGAGGTAAAACAGGCATTGGCAGACGGTGCTTCGGAAATCGACATGGTTGTTAATTTGGGCGATGTTAAAAACGGAGATTTTGAAAAAATTACCGAGGAAATATCGGCTATGAAAAACGCAGTAGGCAGTAATATCTTAAAGGTAATTATTGAAACCTGCTATCTTACCGAAGACGAAAAAATCGCGCTTTGCAAATGTGTTACCAATGGCAAAGCGGATTACATTAAAACATCAACAGGATTTGGAACAGGCGGAGCAGTACTGGATGACATACTGCTGATGAAAAAACATATCGGCGAAAATGTAAAAATCAAAGCTGCGGGCGGAGTTAAAACCAAAGCAGATTTGGAAATGTTCTTAAACGAAGGATGCGACCGTATAGGGACAAGCTCGGCCGTAGCAATGCTTGCAGGCGAACAGGCAAACGGCTATTAAGTATATCTGTTTCGGTTTTTCCGAAATTAGATAAAGAAAAGGATTGTAATTTTACATCCACTCAAAGGAGGAAAGAAAACATGAAAAAATTATTGGCTATGCTTATGGCGGCAGCAATGACATTGTCGCTTGTGGCATGCGGCGGAAGTGCAGGCGGCGCTGAAGATACAGCACCACAGGAAGGCACAGCAGCTTCCGAAGACGGTACTTATGAACTGGCACTCATTACAGATGTCGGCACAATCGACGACAAATCCTTCAATCAGGGTTCTTGGGAAGGCTTGAAAAAATTTGCGGAAGAAGCAGGTATCAGCCACAAATACTACAAACCTGTTGAAAAATCCACCGACTCTTATTTGGCTTCTATCGAGCTTGCAGTTAAAGGCGGAGCTAAACTGATTGTCACACCGGGATTTTTGTATGAAGAACCTATTTTTATTGCACAGGAACAGTACCCGGATGTAAAATTTGTTCTTATTGACGGTACTCCAAACAATGGTACAGAGTTCAAAATTGCCGATAATACCGTAAGCATTACCTATGCCGAAGAACAGGCTGGCTTCCTTGCTGGTTATGCGGCTGTAAAAGAAGGCTACACAAAACTTGGCTTTATGGGTGGTATGGCAGTTCCTGCCGTAGTTCGTTTTGGCTACGGTTTCGTACAGGGCGCGGAAGCTGCAGCAGCAGAACTTGGCATTTCCGAAGTACAGATGAATTACCACTACACAGGCGGTTTTTCTGCTACTCCTGAAGCACAGACTCTGGCTGCTTCTTGGTATCAGAACGGTACAGAAGTTATCTTCGCTTGCGGCGGTGCTGTTGGTAACTCCGTAATGGCAGCAGCTGCACAGTCTAACGGTAAAGTTATCGGTGTTGATGTTGACCAGTCCAGCGAATCCGAAACAGTTATCACCTCTGCAATGAAAGGTATACAGGCTTCCGTATACGATGTTGTAAAGAAATACAGTGAAGGTCAGTTCCCAGGCGGTCAGGCATTGGTATTCAGCGCTGAAAACAACGGTGTTGCTCTTCCAAACGAAACCTCCAAACTTACAAACTTTACACAGGACGATTATAATGCTGTATTCAATGCATTGGCATCCGATGAAAACGGTATTGCAAGCAGCATGATTAAAGATGCGGACAAAGACGGCAATCCTATCAGCCTGTCCGATATTCCTGTTTCCATAGTAAAACTCACCGAAATCAAATAATTTATTATTGATGTTAAGGGAGAGAGAACGATGGTCGTGTCTTTCTCCCTTAATTTTCGGTCATGGATATACGACTTTTTTGAAAGCTTGCCGATAAATCGACAGCTTTTCAAAGCAGCCGAATATTCGGTATAAAGGCCTTGCGGCAGAATGGGAGCGAAATGATGGAGTATATCATTGAAATGCTTGGGATAACAAAAGAATTCCCCGGTATTAAAGCAAATGATAATGTTACTGTACAATTAAAAAAAGGCGAAATTCATGCGCTTTTGGGCGAAAACGGGGCAGGAAAATCCACCCTTATGAGCATACTTTTTGGTATGTACCAGCCCGATAAAGGTGTTATTCGCAAAAACGGACAGGAAGTAAAAATCACCAATCCAAACGACGCAAACCGTTTGGGAATAGGAATGGTGCATCAGCACTTTAAGCTGGTGCATAACTTTACTGTGCTTGAAAATATTATTTTGGGCGTAGAGGATACCAAATACGGTAAGCTGGAAATGTCTGCTGCGCGTGAAAAGGTGCTTAAGCTTAGCGAAATGTACGGCTTAATGATAGACCCCGATGCTTATATTCAAGATATTACCGTTGGTATGCAGCAAAGAGTTGAAATTTTAAAGATGCTCTACCGTGACAATGAAATTTTAATTTTGGACGAACCAACAGCGGTTTTAACCCCTCAGGAAATAGATGAGCTGATTAACATTATGCGCAATCTTGCAGATGAAGGAAAATCCATTTTGTTTATTACACATAAGCTTAATGAGATTAAAAGCGTTGCGGACCGCTGTACCGTTTTAAGAAAAGGGCAAACAATTGCAACAGTAAATGTTGCCGATGCCGACAAGGAACAGCTTTCCGAAATGATGGTAGGAAGAAAGGTAAAGCTTCAGGTAGAAAAGGAAAAATCCAATCCGGGCAACCCTGTTCTTAAAGTGGAAAATCTTAGCGTAAAAGGAAGAACGGAAGGTAAAAATTCTGTAAATAATGTCTTGTTTGAAGTAAGAGCAGGTGAAATAGTTTGTATTGCCGGCATTGACGGCAACGGTCAAACTGAGCTTGTGGAAGCAATTACAGGCTTGAAGGACAGTATTCAGGGTAAAATTATTCTTAACGGTAAAGATATAACAAAAATGCCTATTCGCCGCAGAACCTTGTCGGGGATTGGGCATATTCCCGAAGACCGTCATAAACACGGTTTGGTTTTGGAATATACCGTGGAAGAAAACATGGTGCTGCAAAGCTATTTTGAACCGCGCTTCCAAAAGTTTGGTTTTTTAAGGTTCGACAGCATTAAGGAATATGCAAAAGGTCTTATTTCTCAATATGATGTAAGAAGCGGTATGGGAGAAAAAACCGTTGTCCGCAGTATGTCGGGCGGTAATCAGCAAAAAGCAATAATTGCCCGAGAAATAGACCGTAATCCGGACTTGCTCATTGCAGTACAGCCGACACGCGGACTTGATGTTGGCGCAAATGAATATATTCACAAAAAAATTGTAGAGCATCGTGATTCAGGAAAGGCAGTTTTGCTTGTTTCGCTTGAACTGGACGAAGTTCTTAATGTAAGCGACAGAATTTTGGTTATTTATGAAGGTGAATTGGTTGCCGATATACCGGCAGATGAAGCAAATGCACAGGAATTGGGACTTTATATGTCCGGTTCGAAAAGGAGGGAGCAGTAATGAAAAAAGAACACAACAAAAAATGCTCTCTTTTGGCAACAGAAAGCTTTGGAAGTTTTTCAGCTTCTGTAATGGCTGTACTCGTTGGGCTTTTGTTTGGTCTTGTAATACTTCTTCTTACAAATCCATCACAAGCTGTTTATGGATTTAAGGCTATTCTTTTTGGCGGATTAAGCGATATGAAAAATCTTGGTCAGGTATTGTATTTTGCAACACCAATAATTATGACAGGACTTTCTGTTGCATTTGCCAATAAAACAGGTTTGTTTAACATTGGTGCATCAGGGCAGTTTATAACAGGTGCATTTGCAGCTGTTTTTGTTGGTGTTAAGGTTCAAAGTTTGACAGGTGTTTCCCACTGGCTTTTTGCATTGTTCATGGCTACGCTTGTAGGCGCGTTTTGGGCTGTGCTTCCCGGTGTTTTAAAGGCTTACTGCAATGTTAACGAGGTTATTTCCTGTATAATGATGAACTACATTGGTATGTACATGGTAAATCTTCTTGTTAAGAATTTTGTGTTTGATGTAAGAAAAAATCAGTCCATGGCAGTAGCCAAAACTGCTGTGTCGCCTAAAATGGGTTTGGATTCGATATTCAAGACAGGTTACAGCACATCCAGTGTTAATGCAGGGATTTTGGTTGCGGTGCTTGCAGGAATAATAGTTTACATTATTCTTGAAAAAACTACATTTGGTTTTGAGCTTAAGGCGTGCGGATATAACAGAGAAGCAAGCCGTTACGCAGGCATAAACGAAAAAAGAAGCATAGTGCTTTCCATGATGATAGCAGGTGCATTGTCGGGGCTTGGCGGAGCACTGCTTTACCTTGCGGGTTCGGGAAAATCCATTGAAGTATTGGATGTTCTTGCTGCGGAGGGTTTTAACGGTATTCCTGTTGCGCTGCTTGGCTTAAATCATCCAATAGGTGTTGTTATTTCGGGTATATTTATCGCTTATCTTAATGTAGGCGGATTTAATATGCAGCTTTACAACTTTGCACCACAGGTAATAGAGGTTATTATTTCCGTAATAATTTACTTTAGTGCATTTGCACTGCTTATGAAAGGTTTCATAATGCGTTTGGCAAAAGGAAAGGAGGAAAAATAATTTGAATACTTTATACTTTATTGTTCAGCAAACAATGTTTTTCTCCATTCCGCTGCTTGTAGTAGCATTGGGCGGTATGTTTTCCGAAAGAAGCGGCGTAGTAAATGTTGCGCTTGAGGGGATAATGGTAATAGGTGCATTTTCGGGGATAGTGGTAATAAACCTTTTTCAAGGTGTTTTGCCCGGTCAGCCTATTTTGATAGCTGCACTGCTCACAGCAACAGCTGCCGGTGTTATAGTATCACTGGCTCATGCTTATGCATCTGTTAATATGAAAGCCGATCAGGTAATAAGCGGTACAGCAATAAATATGTTTGCTCCTGCGTTTGCAATTTGTGTTGCTCGTTCCATATATCAAACACAGCAGGTTCCGTTCCAAAATCAGTTCCATATAAGCAAAGTTCCGTTTTTGGGGGATATTCCCGTTTTGGGGGACATTTTCTTTAAGAATACTTACATTACAACCTACATCGGATTTGCTATTTTAATAGTATCAGCCTTTGTATTAAACAAAACAAAATTTGGTCTCAGACTTCGTGCTTGTGGTGAGCATCCTCAGGCAGCGGATTCGGTAGGTGTAAATGTTTATAAAATTCGTTACGCCGGAGTTATGATATCGGGTGCATTAGGTGGTATTGGCGGTTTGATTTTTGTAATACCAACCTCTACCAATTTTAATGCTACCGTTGCGGGTTACGGATTTTTGGCACTTGCTGTATTGATATTCGGTCAGTGGAAGCCACAAAGAATACTTTTGGCGGCATTTTTCTTTGGTCTTATGAAAACTGTAGCTTCGGCTTATTCGGTAATACCACTGCTTTCAACATTGTCTATTCCTGCGGAAATATACAAAATTATTCCGTATGCAGCTACCTTGATAGTGCTTGCTTTTACATCAAAAAATTCGCAGGCACCTCGTGCAGCAGGTGTTCCGTACGACAAAGGCAGCCGCTGATATAATTTTTGTTGACTTATTTATTTAAAGGTGATAATCTATGCCCTGAGTATGCTGTTTTTTACAGCTGCTCGGGGCAGTTTTGTTTTTTAAAAATGGTTTTTGTATGTACAAAAGGGGTAGAGGGTAATGAAGATAAGCTTGTCACAATTAAGCGGTTGGAAAAAAATAGTTGCTGAATACTTTATAATTGCTGTAAGTACATTGATATTGGCGGTGGGTGTATACTTTTTTAAATTTCCAAACAACTTTTCTTTCGGCGGCGTTACCGGTATGGCGGTAATAATAAGCAAGCTTTTTAATATAACACCGGCTACAATAACTTTTGTTATAAACATGTTTCTGCTGCTTATGGGATTTGTGTTTTTCGGCAGAAATTTTGGAATGAAAACAGTATTTTCAAGTGCGGTTTTGTCCTTTGGATTGAGTATAATGGAAGTTGTTTTTCCGCTTTCGGGACCACTTACAGACGAACCAATGCTCGAATTGGTTTTTGCGGTTTTCCTGCCTGCGGTAGGTTCGGCTATATTGTTTAATATTGGTGCTTCCAGCGGCGGAACCGATATTGTTGCCATGATAATGAGAAAATACACAAGCATAAACATTGGCAGTGCTTTGCTTTGGTCGGATATATTTATTACAGTTGCAGGTACATTTTTGTTTGGCGTAAGAACTGGTTTGTTTTCAATATTGGGTCTTATTGCAAAATCACTTGTAATAGACAATGTTATTGAAAGCATTAATATGTGCAAATACTTTAATATAATCTGCACCAAGCCGGAGCCTATATGCAATTTTATAACTCAGGAGCTTAAACGAAGCGCTACAATTTACAAGGCTGAGGGTGCGTACACTCATCAGGAAAAAACTGTTGTTATGACTGCAATGACACGCGCACAAGCAATAAGACTGCGCAACTTTGTACACGAATGTGAACCGGGTGCGTTTATGCTTATTTCCAATACAAGCGAAATTATTGGTAAGGGCTTTAGACGAGGATTTTGATAAAAAGCTGAATTATTTGTTAAAATTCTTGATAGACTGCCGCCTAACTGATATAATAAAAGGTAATGGACCGAATGGTCAGAATTTCCCCAAACGCATAATTATGGGCGTTAGGGATACGGAGGGAAAGTTCGATGCAAAGAATCGAGATTAAAAAATTGTATTCTTCGGTGGCCGATTATATTCATGGCGAAATCACCGTATGCGGTTGGGTTAAAACCATTCGTGCTAATAAAAACTTGGGATTTATTGAACTGAACGATGGTTCTTCTTTCAGAAACCTGCAGGTTGTATTTGAAGAAAATAAAGTTGAAAACTATGCAGATATTGCAAAACAGAATGTTGGTGCAGCTTTGGTTGTACGCGGTAATGTTATTATTACCCCAAATGCAAAACAGCCTTTTGAATTGCATGCAGTTTCTATTGAGGTAGAAGGTGTCTCCACATCCGACTATCCGCTTCAGAAAAAACGCCATAGTCTTGAGTTCCTCAGAACTATTGCACATCTGCGTCCAAGAACCAACACCTACAGTGCGGTATTCCGTGTTCGTTCCGTAGCGGCTTATGCGCTGCACAAATTCTTTAATGAAAACGGCTTTACCTATGCACACACACCAATAATCACCGGAAGTGACGCTGAAGGTGCAGGGGAAATGTTCCGCGTAACCACAATTGACCCAAAAGAACCGCCAATGAATGAAGCAGGCGAAGTTGACTACACACAGGATTTCTTTGGTAAATCCACTAACCTTACCGTTTCCGGTCAGCTTTCCGCAGAATGTATGGCAATGGCTTTTGGCAAAGTTTACACCTTTGGTCCAACATTCCGTGCGGAAAATTCCAACACTGCGCGCCATGCGGCTGAGTTTTGGATGATAGAACCTGAAATGGCATTTGCAGATTTGCAGGACAACATGGAAACAGCAACAGCTATGCTGAAATATGTTCTTAAATATCTCTTGGAAAACTGTCCTGAAGAAATGAAGTTCTTCAATGATTTCTACGATAAAGGACTTATCCAGCGTTTGACAGATTTGATTTCGGCTGATTTTGGACATGTTACCTATACAGAAGCTATCAAGCTGCTTGAAGAATCCGGCAAAGAATTTGCTTACCCTGTTTACTGGGGTCTTGACCTTCAGACAGAACATGAGCGTTACCTTACAGAAGAAATATTCAAAAAACCGGTATTTGTTACCGATTATCCAAAAGACATCAAAGCATTTTACATGCGCATGAACGATGATGGAAAAACTGTTGCAGCAATGGACTTGCTTGTTCCGGGTGTTGGTGAAATTATCGGCGGTAGCCAGCGTGAAGAACGCTTGGATGTACTCATGAAACGCATGGAAGAACTTGGTCTGCCGCATGAGGATTATGATTGGTACCTTGACCTGCGCAGATACGGCGGTGTTCGTCATGCCGGATTTGGTTTGGGATTTGAACGCCTTATCATGTATGTAACAGGTATTGGCAACATTCGTGATGTTATTCCATTCCCACGCACAACAGGTTCTGCAGAATTTTAATCTAACCTGTAATATAGCTTTGCACAGTTTTTCCGTAATGGTTAAGCTGTGCTTTGCTGTATATGGGGTTAAACAAATACATATCGGAGGTACTTAACATGAAACCTTACAATCAATTATCCGCAGAAGAACTTAAAGTGCTTCATGCGGAATTGTTGGAAAAATACAACGAATACAAAAGCCGTGGACTTAATTTGGATATGTCCCGCGGAAAGCCTGCTCCAAGCCAGCTTGACCTTTGCATGGAACTGCTTGATGTAATTGGTGCAGACGGTGAGTATACAACCAAAAATGGAACCGATATTCGCAACTACGGTGTTCTTGACGGTATAACCGAAGCGAAGGAGTTGTTTGCGCCGCTGCTTGGTGTTAAGCCCGAAAATGTGTTTGTTGGAGGAAGCTCCAGCCTTACACTTATGTACGATGCTGTTTGCCGTGCGTATACTCATGGTGCGTATGGCTCCGAGCGCCCATGGTGCAAAGAGGAAAAACTCAAATTTTTGTGTCCTGCACCGGGTTACGACAGACATTTCCGCATTACCGAGCATTTCGGCTTTGAACTTGTAACCATTCCTATGGTTGAAGGCGGTCCTGACATGGATGCTGTTGAAGAGGCTGTTAAAGACCCTGCTGTAAAAGGTATTTGGTGTGTTCCGAAGTATTCCAATCCTTTGGGTACAACATATTCCGACGAAACAGTAAAAAGAATGGCAGCACTCAAACCTGCTGCTAAAGATTTCAGAATATTCTGGGATAATGCTTATGCTATACACGACCTGTATGAAGATAAGCAGGATGTCCTGCTCGACATTATGCAGGAATGTGAAAAGAACGGTACACAGGACATGGTTTACATATTCGCATCTACCTCCAAGGTAACTTTCCCTGGGGCAGGTGTAGCTGTTATGGGTATGTCTGACAACAACATGGCTTTGATGAAAAAGCATGCAGGTGTACAGGCTATTGGTTATGACAAAATTAATCAGCTGCGTCATGTAAAATATTTCGGCAGCTATGACGGTATGCTTGAGCACATGAAAAAGCTTGGAAAAGCTTTGCAGCCAAAGTTCGAAACTGTAAAAAATACACTGGATAAAGAGCTTAAAGGTTTGGAAATCGGTCGTTGGAATGACCCGATGGGCGGTTATTTTGTAGCGTTTGACAGCATGGACGGCTGTGCAAAACGCATAGTGGCACTTTGCTCGGAAGCAGGCGTTAAAATGACCGGTGCAGGTGCAACCTTCCCATATGGAAAAGACCCTCACGACAGCAATATCCGTATTGCTCCGTCTTATCCGCCGGTAGATGAACTGAAAACAGCAATGGAACTGTTCTGTTTGTGTGTAAAACTGGCTTCTGTGGAAAAACTGATGGCTTAAATAAAAAAATTGCAGCGGTTACTCGCTGCAATTTTTTTATTTGTAACAATGGTGGTTTTTGTGAGCTTTGTGGGTATTATGGTTACCTTGTTGATGTTGTTTATCATTCATGCAGTAGCCAATTTTAGGGCATAACTGCGGATTTGTGCAATAATCTGTATGTACATAAGCGCATGAGTTTGAAGTGTTGTTTTGATAACGGCAGCTTTCATTGTTATATCCTTGGCAGCCGTAAAAATCATCAGCCAAGGCTGTAACGCAAAAAACAGACATTGCAAGAACAAAAACAGCACATTTTATTGATTTGTACACTGTAATCACTCCTTTGTCACAAAATTATACGCTTTTCCAAAGATGTTTGTCAAATATGATTATTTATCTGGTAAAGCATTATTAAACATCAAAGATAATGCTATATCCGTAAATTCAATGCTGCTTATTGGAAAATCGTTATTTACCCAATCTTTTGCCATACCAATAAAACCGTTTATCTTAAAAATATAATCATAACGGGCTGTCATGGAGTTTTTTTGCAGCAATACCTTGCGGTATTTATTAGTTACAGACTCAAAAAGCTTGTGGTTAAAGGTATTGCTGTTAGGATGCAGCATAAGAACACGAAACAGCTGGTGGTTTTCCTTTACATAATCCAAAAAGTTTATAAGCACACCTTTAAATTCTTCAAGTGAATTGCAGTTTGATTCGTTTGGTGCTTGCGGAAGCTGAGCCAAAACATCTTCGTTTATTTCCTGAAGAAGTGCATCGACCGTTTCGTAATATGCGTAAAAGGTTGAACGATTAACATCGGCAACCATGCAAATTTCTTTAATTGTTATTTTATTAAGTGGACGGGTTTCCAAAAGGTCAATAAGAGCATCTTTTATTAGTTTTTTTGTCATTCGTACTCTTCTGCTTTCAGCCATATAAAAAACCTCTTTTTAATAATTTGTAAATTCAAGAGCAGAATTCCAACACGCTGTTGAATTTTTGTTTAATTCACAGCGTTGTTTTAAAAATTGCTTGTTGACTTTGCAACACTGTGTTGTTAAAATCGTATCACAAGAGGGCGAGAATGTCAATATAACAATATATTTTGAACATTTATGACAGACCGCCCGATAAAGATAACGGAGGTATAAACTATGAATGAAATCGTATTTACGAGTGCATGGGGTGCGGTAAAATCCGTTTTGCTGCTTATAGTGGCATTTGTTGCTGCAAGCATTGCAAAATCCCTTGTTGTAAAGCTTATTAACACCGCAAAAATTGAAAAGCTGTTTGGTAAATCTCAAAACAGCTATGAAAGTAAAACTACAATGGTAGCGTTTACAGGAAAGCTTACACAGCTGTTTGTTTTCCTTTTGTTTGTTCCCGGAATATTTGAAGCATGGGGAATGGGAAGTATATCCTTTCCTATACTTAATCTGCTTGACACAATGTGGGGTTATCTTCCAAACATTGTTGCTGCCATTGTTGTTATGGGTACAGGAATGTTTGCGGCTGAACTTGTGCGTGAACTGCTTGTGCCTGTGTTCGGCAAAATAAAAATTGATGCTTTGCAGGAAAAAGCAGGTATTGAAGTTTCCGACGAAGGCAAGCTTTCCAATACCTTGGCATACATTGTTTATGTACTCATTATTATACCTGTTATAATTACAGCGCTTAATGTATTGGGAATTCAGGCAATTTCCGGACCGGCAGTAAGAATGCTGGATGTTATTTTTGCATACATACCAAGCATATTTGCAGCATTGGTTATAATTGTAATTGGCTGCATGATTGCAAAATTCTCCGGAAAAATTGTTGAACACATGATAGCAGCTGCCGGTTTGGATACTGCAATAAACAAACAGCTTGACGGCAAGGCTAAAAATTTTGTGTTTTCCAAAACAGCAGGTGTAATAGTTAATGTTGTTATGGTGATATTCTTTACTGTTGAAGGCTTTAACCTGCTTCAGCTTAAGGTTATAACAAACATTGGCAACGCTGTTATAGGATATATGCCTTATGTACTTACAGCTGTTTTGCTTATGCTTGCGTGTTATGTGTGCGGTTCAATTGCTCATAAAGCCATTAAAGAAAACGGCAGTCAGGCAGGTGCTGTTGTAGCTAAGACTGCTATTTATATCCTTGGCGGATTTATGATTTTAAGTGAACTTGGTGTTGCCGAGATTATTGTAAATACAGCGTTCATACTCATGATGGCGGCAGCAGCAGTTGCATTTGCAATTTCGTTTGGCATGGGCGGAAGAGAATTTGCCGCAAGAATGCTTGAAAAAATGGAAAACAAATTCTTTAATGAATAAATCAGAAATCCAGAGATAAATTTCGATTTTCTCCCCTTAATATTATAAAAAGAATGGGTTTGGTGTAGTGCCAAGCTCATTCTTTTTATAGATTTAAAAATTGAAAATAAGAGAAATTTTTAAGCTTTATTTGCCATATATCACATAAATTTTTTTGCACAATATAAAAAGTGCAAGAAAAAATGAATTTTTAGCAGTTTTATTTTGTAGGAATATTGAAGGAATGTAAAAAAGGTGTATAATTTAAAATAGGTCAGAGGATTTTTTTGTAATTAACATTTTAAATATGTGTAAGGGGAAACATAAATGATATTTACTAATGAAAAATGTGTTGGCTGTAACAAATGTATAAGGTCTTGTCCGGTGTTCCTTGCAAATACTGCACGCGGAAATAGAATTGATGTAAATGAAAAAATATGTATACAATGCGGTGCATGCTTTGATAACTGCAGACACGGAGCAAGAGACTACGAAGATGATACCGTTCGTTTCTTGAATGATTTGAAAGCAGGTAAAAAGCTTTCGGTAATTGTTGCACCTGCATTTATTGCAAACTATCCCAAAACATATAAAAAAATTTACGGATACCTTAAATCACTGGGTGTAGCACATATTTACAGTGTTAGCTTTGGTGCGGATATTACTACATGGTCATATATTTCTTACCTTAAACAAACAGGCAAGCAGGGACTCATTAGTCAGCCATGCCCTGCTATTGTAAATTACATAGAAAAATATCAGCCGGAGCTTATACCAATGCTGGTTCCTTTGCACAGCCCAATGATGCAGGAAGCAATTTACCTTAAAAAGTACAAAAATGTTAGGGAAGACCTTGTGTTCCTTAGTCCTTGTATTGCAAAAAAACTTGAAATAACCGATAAAAATACACATGGATATGTAAAATATAATGTAACCTTTAAAAAGCTTATGGAAGCAATAGGAAGTAAATATATGTCTGCTCCAGAAGCGGAAGAAGAGTCCACATACGGTTTGGGTGCAAGATATCCAAAACCGGGCGGTCTTAAAGAGTGTGTGCACTTTTTCCTTGGTAATAAGGTTTCCGTTTTGCAGGTAGAAGGTGAAGCTGAAGCATACAAATTCCTTCAGGAGTACACACACCGCAAAAACAATCTTCCTTTTATGGTGGATATTTTGAATTGTCAAAAGGGCTGTATCCGCGGTTCGGCTACCGATGACAGAATTAACGACATAGATGTTGAAATTGCCATAAACGATATGAATAAGCTTGTGGCAGACAAAACCTTTGGATTAAAGAAAACACCATGGGATAATTCATTGTCATTAAAGCGCAGATGGAATAATTTCTGCAAGCAGTTTAAAGGTCTTGATATTAACGACTTTAAACGCGAATACACCAATAAAAAAATAAATATTCCTATGCTGAGCGAGCGCGAATTTGACGAGATTTTCAATGCTATGGGAAAAACTACCGTAGAATCACGCCATATCGACTGTTCGTCTTGCGGATATGCTACATGTAAACATATGGCTATGGCAATTCACAGTGGTGCGAATGTTAAAGAAAACTGCATACACTATGTTAAGGCTCTTGCTGAAAAAGAGCGTGAAGAAATTGAAAAACTCCATGCCGACAATGTTGCCGAAACAAATGTACGTTATGCAAAAATAGAAAAGATTGCAAACGATTTTGTTAGCCTTAACCGCAGTGTAAGACAGCTTGCACAAGCCAATACAATGACAGCCGAAGATGTAAATCAGGTTATTTGCACAATGAACGAAATTAGCGAACAATGTGATGCGATAAATGATTCCCTTAAGCTGTTTGCTGAATTTGTAGATATATACCGTAAGAGCAACGATGACATTGCCAATGTTGCAAGCATGACCAACCTGCTTAGTATAAATGCAAGCATTGAAGCTGCAAAAGCAGGTGAACAGGGTAAAGGTTTTGCGGTTGTTGCAGGTGAAGTAAGAAACCTTGCGAATTCCACAACCGAATTGATTAGCGAAAACGAAACACAGGCAACTAACACAATACCAAAAATAAACGGTAGCGTTGAAGCTATTAAGCGACTTTTGGAAAGCATTTCCGTACTGAACGAAAAAATTACACATATTGCGGAAACAACGGAAGAAATTTCTGAACAGAGCCGTAGTGTAAGTGAAGTGTCTCAGTCTATCAGACAGGATGTACGCAACCTGTAACAGTAATGCTGACCGATTATATTTGAATTAATTAAAATTAAAAACCAACAGCTTGTTTGCAACAGGCTGTTGGTTTTTTTGCGGTATAATTCCAAAAACCTTATACCTTTAAGTGCTTTTATTTTATCTGCGAAATTTTTTATCAAATAACTCACTGTATAACGGTGTTGCTACTCCGAAACCACCGGATACAGCCAACAGTTGTCCGGTAGTGTACGAGGCTTCATCACTTGCTAAATATACTACAGCGGCAGCAATTTCATCAGGTAATCCCATTCTGTTAAGTGGAATGTTACGCAAGAACAGGCTGCGGAATTCCTGCGATAAGAAATTTTCCATTGCATCTGTGGCGGTCATTCCGGGAAGCACTGCATTACAGCGTATATTATGCTTTGCTTCTTGAACAGCGATTAATTTGGTAAGATGGTTTATTGCCGCTTTGCTTGTTCCGTAAGCAACCTGAGAAATATCTGCGACAATGCTGCTGACAGAGGAAATGTTGATTATGCTGCCGCCTTTTTGTACAGCCATATATTTTGCCGCTGCTTGGCTTGCCATAAACACACTTCTCAGGTTTAGATTAATGGTATCCAAGAACACAGAGCAATCGGTATTGGCAAAGTCCATATCCTTAGCAGGATTAGAGCCTCCGAAATTATTAACCAATACATCAATGCGGCTTTCTTGCTTTACTACATCCTCCACCATGGAGTAAAAGGTTTCAGGTTTAGTTGCGTCGTTAAATACACATTTTACTTTGCAGCCCTCTGAATTAAGACTGTCTGCAATTGCTTGTGCTTGCTGTAAATTTCTTGCAGCCATGTAAACAACGGCACCTTCCTTTGCACAAGCTTTCACACATGCAAGACCAATACCGCGAGTAGAAGCAGTGACCAATACAACTTTATCTTTCAATCTCATATTATTTCTTCCTTTATTATAGATTTTTGCCCCAAAGAGTACCGCATAGATATTGAACGGAATGGAACAATTTTCTTCGGGATTAATTCATTAATGATAGTGTGTTCAAATTAATGTGAATTATTTACAAAGTTTTGGACACACTTTTTTCAGAAGGAGGTTTTTTATGAAGCAAAAATTTTATATTTGTAAACACTGCGGTAATATTGTTGCAATGATTCGCAACAAGGGAGTGCCTCTTTACTGTTGTGGTGAGAAAATGCATGAGATAACCCCTGACACCACCGAAGCGTCTGAAGAAAAACATGTACCTGTATACGAAATTAAGAACAACATTGTTCATGTCAGCGTGGGCGAGGTGGAACATCCTATGTCCAAGGAGCATTATATCGAGTGGATTTGCTTGGAAACCGAACATGGTATTCAGTATGCCCATTTGGACCCCAATGATAAGCCTAAAGCAAAATTTGCTGTCTGTGAAGGTGACGAGGTACGGGCAGCATACGCGTTTTGTAATCAACATGATCTTTGGAGGAATTAATTTATGTCTATGATAAATAAAGAAGTTTCAGATTTTCGCACCTATGCATTCCACGAAAACGATTTTAAATTTGTGTCTAAAAAAGATATTATGGGTAAATGGAGTGTATTTTTCTTTTATCCTGCTGACTTTACCTTTGTTTGTCCTACAGAGCTCGAGGATTTAGCAGACAAATATGAACAGTTTAAAGCTATAGGCTGTGAGGTTTATTCTGTATCTACCGATACACATTTTGTTCATAAGGCATGGCACGATGCATCTGACCGTATTAAGAAGATTAATTACCCAATGCTGGCAGACCCAACCCATGCAATTTCCAAAGATTTTGAGGTTTTGATAGAGGAAGACGGTCTTGCAGAGAGAGGAACATTCATCATTAATCCCGATGGCAAAATTGTGGGTTATGAGGTAACAGCAGGTAATGTGGGCAGAAATGCCGAAGAACTGCTGCGTAAAGTTCAGGCATGTCAGTTTGTACACGCCCACGGCGATCAAGTTTGTCCTGCTAACTGGAAGCCAGGTGCGGAAACTTTGAAACCAAGCTTGGATTTGGTAGGGCAGTTGTAATGGAAAATTTGTATGATGTGGTTGTGGTAGGCGGTGGTCCTGCTGGACTTACGGCAGCCATTTACCTTGCCCGAGCAAAATACCGCGTGTTGGTTTTGGAAAAGGAACAGCTTGGCGGTCAGATTACCATTACTCACGAGGTAGTAAACTATCCGGGAATTTTAAAGACCAGTGGTAAAGCCCTTACCGATACCATGCAAAAGCAGGCGGAATATTTTGGTGCGGAGTTTATGATAGCTGAGGTTACAGGCTTTGACCTAAGCGAAAATATAAAGACTGTTCGCACAAATCGGGGAGATTTTCGCTGTTTTGGGGTACTGATAGCCACAGGTGCGCACCCAAGAAGTGTGGGCTTTAAAGGTGAGGAAGAACACAAGGGCAGGGGTGTTGCCTACTGTGCTACCTGTGACGGTGAATTTTTTACCGATAAGGAAGTATTTGTAGTGGGCGGCGGTTATGCCGCAGCGGAGGAAAGCGTGTTTCTTACAAAATTTGCCCGTCATGTAACAATTCTTGTCCGAAAGAATGATTTTTCGTGTGCGGCCTCGGTTGCGGAGCAAGCAAAAAATCATGAAAAAATAACCGTTCTTACAAATACTGTTATGGAAGAAGTTTCCGGAGAAAACGGTCTTAACTATGTTCGATATAAAAACACCGTCACCGGAAAGGTTACGGAATATAAAAGCAACGAAACCTTAGGTGTGTTTGTATTTGCAGGCTATGCACCTGCCACCGAAATACTTAAAGGTACGATTGAATTGAATGAACATGGTTATATTGTGACCGATACTTCGCAGAAAACCAGTGCAGATGGTGTATATGCAGCGGGGGATGTGTGTATCAAACCTTTGCGTCAGGTGGTTACAGCTGTCGGTGATGGTGCAATGGCTGCAACGGAACTGGAAAAATATGTTGCTGAAATGCAGCGAAAAACCGGATTGCGTACAAATGCACCTTTGCCAAAATCTAACCAAGCGACTATTGGTGTCACAGCGCAGGAAACAAGCGAAATAGGTGAGCTGTTTACCCACGAGATGCGTGAGCAGCTGGATACAGTATTTTCTCGTATGGAAAACTCACTTCAGCTGAAACTGCATTTGGATAATCGTCCAGTGTCTAAAGAACTGGAGAAGTTTATTACAGCTTTAGCGGATTTGTCCGATAAGCTTACGGTTTATGTTGACAAAGATAACTCATACAGTGAAAATCTTCCATGCGTTATGGTGTGCAGGGCAGATGGTACACAAACCGGACTGGCTTTCCATGGTGTACCAACCGGTCATGAATTCACTTCTTTTGTACTTGGGTTATATAACGCTGCAGGCTCGGGTCAGAAAATAAGCGATGATGTAAAACAGCAAATAAACTCAATCAAAAATACCGTGGATATGAAGATACTTGTTACACTGTCGTGTACCATGTGTCCGGATTTGGTTGTGGCAGCTCAGCGTATTGCTGCGGAGAGCCCTTATATCAAAGCACATGTGTATGACATTCGGCATTTTGAGGACTTAAAAGAACGGTATAAGGTGATGAGTGTACCATGCCTTGTAATAAACGATAATCAAATTTCATTTGGTAAAAAGAATATCGAGCAGATACTTCAATTAATTCCTAAATAATCGAAAATTTTAAAAAGAAAAACCCATTGACCTGTTCATGGCAGGTCGATGGGTTTTTCTGAAATCACTGATTAAAACGATATTTGGTAAAATCGGCTGCACGTGTAATATTTATCTGCCGCCTGTAAGAATTTTATAACATGCAGGGCAATATCGTCTTGTCCATGTGCCAACGGCACTCATAAGTAAAATCATTAGTACAGGAAGCCCGAAATATAGCAGCATATGCATGCAATCGGATTGAGAGAAAGCGAGTCCTCGTTGAAAAATCATGTGCATTAAAGGCTCGTGCAGCAGGAAAATTACAAAAGAATTTTTCTGTAATGTTTTCCATGGGACAGAGTTGATAAAGCTATTGGGGATTATGTCATACAAGTACCAAACTGCAGCTATGCCGACAATGGTTATAAGTTTAAACAACATCATTTGTTTTTGAGAACTTACGGTTATGGATGCACAGTAAACAGTATATATTGCTGATAATGCAGTAAGACAGGCAAGCATAATCCAAGATACTGCTTTTTTGCCTATTGGCTTGTCCATGCCGGGCAATTTGATTTTCTTTATACCAAGCCACGCACCAAAAGTAAAAAACAAGTAGGTGTCTGCGTTAAATACATTGTAAGAACCAATACCAAATCCAATATCAAACCACCACGGTACTATAAATAGTGCTGGTAAAAGTACATTGAATCGAATAATAAACCAATTTATTAGTGGTGTTAAAAGACAGATTAAGAAAAGCTGCATCAAAAACCACAGCTGAAATGCAAAAGGATTACTAAGCCATATTTTAAGTACACCTGTTAATCCTTGTTCAACTACTGCCATACGCTCGTCAATTACGGGAAAAACACCTGCACCCGTTACAGTATAGATAGCTGTACAGCAAGCAAATGAAACGGTCGAGACAACAAGAAACACATACAGTACACTTTTAAGCCGCTTTTGGATTTGATGTGTATATACTTTGGATGTTAGCTCACGCTTTGCAAAAAACAAATATCCGGATACGATGAAATAAATAGGTACTGCACTTCTGGTAAATGCGTTAGAAAAGAAAAACTGTGTCATTGCACCGATATGCAGTCCCTCGGTAATGCAGGTCATTGGCTGTAAAAAGGTATCGGTATAGTTGTAGGCATGAATGAACACCACAAATATCATGGAAATTGTGGTTAAAAACTTAATTTTTTGGCTGAGGTATTCACTAATTGCAGAAGGTTGCTCGGATGAAGTTTTGATTTTGTCGGTTGGGATGGTTGTTGTCATTTTTATGTTCCTTCAGATGATAGTGAAAGATTGTGGTTCTCGTTCATTAAAAAGTTAAGCTATAAAAAATCTATTAATTATAAGTTAAGCCATAGCCGCGAGGGAAAACAATTTCATCGGTGTATGCTCCGTTTTCAAACTTTGGAATATCAACAGGCAGAACTCCTTTTGCAGGACAGACACCCAAAATTACCTCTATTCCGGCAATAATATTTGGTCCGCAAGCTGTATCAGAATACAAAGTACCGTTTATTAAGGCATCGGTAGGGTCAACAGATGAACCTTTGCAGCCGTATACAGCCAAGACTGCATCGGCATCAGGATAAGATTGTACATCGTAGGGTTTATCCGCAGAGATAACAATGGTTGTTTTGCCATGGGATTTTGCGTATGCAGCAGCATTAAGAATATAAGCGGATTCCCAGCTTCCGCCATTCATTGCAGATGGTCTGCTGACTTCGGAATTAAAAATCAAAGTGTCTGCCCAATCAAGCTCAGCCTTGAAAGTGTCAGGGGATGTGTTTTTATCAAATCGTATTACTTTTATCTGTGCACCATCGGGAATAAGGCCTTTATTTTTTGCACGATTCCAACCAATTATCATCTGTGCTTGTTCATTGTCGTATGGAACAGCCATTAAAACCTTACTTTCCGATGTAAGCTTTAACGGCAAAGTGTTATTTTTATTTTGTAAAACGGTAACAGCGGCAGCGGCAATTTCTTGTTCTGCTTCTTTATTGGTATTGCTGCCAACAATAGTTTTAGCATCTTCCAAGGTATATTTGAAATTGTTATAATTCAAAATTCCTCGGTTGTGTTTTACGGTAAGAATTCTTTCGACAGCATCATCAATTCGGCTCATTGGTATTCTGCCATCTTCAACAGCAGCACATACTCCATCAATTACAGCATCCAAATTGGAAATATCCTTTGGTGAGTTAAGTGAACAGGGTATGCATATCATATCTGCCCCTGCCTGTATGGAATAAATTACTGCTTCAACCGGTTCCCAATGGTCGGTAATGCCTTTCATTTCCATTGCATCGGTTACAACTATTCCATTAAATTTCATGTCGGTTTTAAGTAGTTGGGTAATAATATCGTCGGACATGGTAGCGGGCAGTGATTCCTGTTTTCCTGTTTTTGTTGAAAAAGCTGTATCAGGTTCTAATTGAGGATAAAGAATATGCGCGGTCATAACCATATCAACACCATGATTTATGGCAGTTTGAAACGGGATAAGCTCGCGCTCAGACAAATCGGATAGTGATTTATCAACACATGGTAAGCCGTAATGTGAATCAACAGCGGTATCTCCATGACCGGGAAAATGCTTGGCACAGCTTACGATATTATATTCTGACATGCCATCAATAACACCGACTGCCATTTGTCCTGTTAATGAAGGGTCGTCGCTGTAAGAACGAAGCCCTATTACGGGGTTATTTGCATTGTTGTTTATATCAGCAACAGGTGCAAGATTGGTGTTGATCCCCAATACACTTAATTCACTGCCTATAATTCTGCCTGCTTTTAAGGCATATTCCACATCGTTTGCTGCGCCGAGTGCCATATTACCCGGAAGTGAAGTGCCCGAAGCCAAGCGAAAAACATTCCCGCCTTCTTGGTCGGTGCAGATTAGCATTGGAATTCCGCCGTCTTTAACAGCGGCCTGCTGCATTTCTTTGGTAAGAATGTAAGCTTGTTCGGTTTCGGCAAGGTTTTGAGCAAAGTAAATAACAGCACCTAAATTATAATTTTCAACAATAAGGCGTACATCGTCATTCATAACGGTAAATGCGGTTGGTTCTTTTGTGGCAACAGGGTCATTATCCCAGTAACGAAACGACATCATCATCATCTGCGATACTTTGTCACGAAGCGAAAGCTCCTGCATCATTTCGGGGACAGGATTAAGCCAATCTATAATGATTGCTGTCAACATAATTGATACAGCTAAAAAGGCAGTAATTTTAGATATGTTTTTTTTCATGACAGCAATATCCCTTTCATTATTTAAATTAAGATTTGCAATTATCAGGCAAAGATAATAAACATACCAACAAGGATACCAACAATAGCCGAAAAGGCAGGAATTTTGCTGTGATGCATTAATATTGCCTGTGGGAAGATTTCACCGAATACTACATACAGCATAGCACCGCTGGCAAAGCCAAGACTAAGTGCCAATCCCAGTGCCCCAATTTCTCCAATAAGATATCCTAACAGAGCTCCGATAATGGTAGGAACTCCGGAAAGTGCTGTCATTAGAACAGCTTTGGTTTTACCCATTCCACCGCTGATAAGCGGTACCGAAACCGCCATACCCTCCGGAATGTTGTGCAAGCCAATCAAGACTGCAAGCACCAAAGCAGAACGCCCCATTACACCACTGTTGCTGGCATATGAAGCACCAATTGTCATGCCCTCGGGCACATTATGCAGTGCAATAGCACATGCCATCACCATACCTGCAACAAACAGCGCAAAGCTGTTACCGTGCTTGGCAAAATGCTGTTCGTAATGGTCGCTGTGAATTAATTCATCCAAATTATCAGCTGTTTTTGGATGATTTTCGTCGATATGCGGAACTTCGGGATTGGTGTTGCGGTCAATTAAATAGTTAAGTAAATAAATAATAACTACACCAAATGCTACCGCACCAATTACCACCATAACCCCAACGCCTGTTTCAATTGCTTCGGTAATCAAATCAAAGCAAACAAGGCTCAGCATTACACCACCTGCAAAGCTTAATAACAGGCTTACGGTTCGGGTAGAGTCTTTTTGCAGTAAAGCTCCGATTAATCCGCCCAGTCCTGTTCCGCCTACACCTGCAATAGCAGTTGTCAAAATCAAGGTTTCTAATATGCTCATATGTAAACCTCCGTATGTCAAAACGGTATTATTACCGTCTGGAAACATCATTTTCTCTCTTGTTTTCAAAGCATACCATAACAAAACCTAAAGAACAACATATTTTGACAATATACGACTGTAATAAAAGCAATATCATGACATCGTTGAATTCACAAAACCATATTTATAGTATCTTCATTTCTGCATTTAAAAGTAAAAAACATAGAATCTTAAAGTTATGTATCATAATTAAATCGGGTTATTTCTTGAAATGAACTGGGATGATTATAGGACAGCGATGGACATATAATGGGATAAAAACAGCAGATAAAATATTGGAAGTGTTGGGGATATAAATATTGTCGTTGTGCATTTAAAGGACAATTTAAATAATATATAGCTGTTTATAATTTACAAAAAATTTACAAATTAAACAAGCGGGGATTAAAAATGTACATATCTGTACTTGAAATGTATACCTTGATTTTACACAAGATTTTATACAGAAGATGCGCGTTGAAAAATGTTCACTTTAAATCCTGATGTGGTAATGTGCGTTTGCACCTTACAATACCGAAACCTTGAAAATGCATATATAACAGGTGTACTATGGTGAAAAAACAGAAAGGATTTTGCATATGAGAAAACTTGCAAGTATAAGGGTTATTTCCGAAATAAGACCAATTCCAAATGCAGATGCAATTGAATTGGCAATTGTGGATGGTTGGGAATGTGTGGTTGCAAAGAAGGATAACTATAAACAAGGCGATAAAATTATTTATATCGAAATTGACTCTTTGCTGCCTGAATGTCCGGATTTTGAGTTTATGCGTAAATCAAAGTTTAGAGTAAGAACAAAAAAACTCAGAGGACAAATATCGCAGGGCTTGGTAATGCCTTGTGAAATACTTCCTGACGGTGAATATACTGTTGGGGACGATGTAACCGAGGTGCTTAACATTCGTAAGTACATGAAAGAAGAACTCCGAGGCGAAAAAGTAAAAAAGAAACCCGGTGTTCCATTCCCTGAATGGATTTCAAAAACAGACGAAGAACGAATTCAGAACTTGGTGCCATTATTCGAAAAATGCAGGGATGAAAAAACAAAATTTATGGTTACCGAAAAACTGGACGGAACATCAACAACATATTATTTGAAAAAAGAGGATAATGGTGAATACCGATTTGGAATATGCAGCCGAAATCTCGAAATAGAGCCAGAGGGCGAAAATTCATATGTAAGAGTTAATGAACGCTACCAAATGGAAACAGTGTTGAAAAGTTTAATTGGCGATGCCGAAAGCGTTGTTTTGCAAGGTGAAACTATAGGCCCTAAAATTCAAGGAAATCGTTACCAACTGGAAGAAAGTGATTTTTACGCATTCAATTTAATTTATCCTGAAAAAAGACTTTCAACGGTAGAGATAGCCGAAAAATTGAAGCCATTTGGAATTAAAACGGTTCCGATTATGGAAACAGAGTTTACACTGCCCGAAAAAATTTCGGATTTGGTTGAGTATGTAAAAGGAAATTCGGTACTTGTACAACGAAATCGTGAAGGTTGTGTGTTCAGAAATATGGAAGAAAACATAAGTTTCAAATGTATAAGTCCTGAATTCCTTTTGGAAGGCAACTAACAGTTAATTAGTATGTGCTTAAAATTTGCTAAGGGTATAAGCTGCTGCGATAATAAATACTTATACCCTTAAGCTGACTTACAGAATTAGTAGATGAGTACATGTATATGGAAAACCTTTGGGAAGAAACAATAAGTGCGTTGGAAGAGAACGGTAAAACATTTGAAGATGTAAGATGGATAGGCAGTGTTGATGCTCAAATATCAATTGATGATTTCAAGGAGTTATCAAATGTCTACTATAATAGTGGTCACGGTGTTCAAGAAGTAGCGAAAGATTTGGTTATTTGCGGAGATGATTGGTGGTTGGAACGGGAGGAGTGTTATGGCTCGCAATGGTGGGCGTTCAAAAAACTTCCAACTAAACCTAACAAGTTTTTAAAACCAACAAGGCTTTTGTGTAACGCTTGGGAGATAGAAGACACTTTAGTAGAAATATGTAAACTCGATGGGATAGAAGCATATGAAGTTTAGTGGTGAGGTGAAGAAAAAAGAGAAGATAAAACCAGAAAATCATAAAAAAAATAAAAAGAAGTGAGCAATTTTGTAATAAAAACGATCAAATAGGCATACGAACTGCTTTGCTTGATTGTAATTGTATGCGTATGGAACTGATACCGGTGAAAGATGGTTGATTTAAGAAATTAAAAAATATTGGGTTGGCAGCGGTAAAAGTACAGCAATAAACTAGCAACTTTTGTTCCTTTATATTACCAATAATATTCGTCAACATAAAGGAACACAAATAAAGACACATAATGGGATACATACAAAATAATGTAAGGCTGTTATTACCAAAACATGTTGGAAGTAAAACCAAAAATCTAATTTATTTGAAAGTGAAAAGGAAAATGATGAAAAAGATTATATCGGTTTTTATAGTGTTGATTGTTATTTTTACAATATCAGGCTGTAGCATAAAAAACAAATCAGAAAAGCGTTTGAGCCAAGAGCAGATAGAACTGTTGGCTGAAACGCTTGCAGGCTTTAACTATTCTCCTGATAGAGAGGAAAGGCTGAAAACTGTAAGTTCAATTATACCGGAAAATGTGGCAGAAAAATTGATGTATGACTCGGAAAGCTACCGCGAATATATCGATTATTTTCCCGGAAATATTGCTGTGAAAATATGGGATATTAAACCCTATAATTCGGATGAAAAGGTATTGATAAGAGTCAGATATATGGAGTGTTCAAAATTCAATGAAGCTATGACTACAATAATTATTTTAAAGTTTAACGAAGGAGTAGAGGATGCGGAAATTTATGATTTTTTCAATCATATTCCTGAGCAGCGTCCTGCTTATGGGTATAATTTATAACCCGTATGATGGCTACCATGAGTTTGTAATAGATGAGCAATCAGCAGTCAACAAAAGTGAGTATAAAATATTTTTGATTAAAAATTTAGATAATATAGATTCCTCGCTGCATGAAGATTTTGTATATCGCTATTATCTAAAACCAATTAGTCCATCTGATAAAAAGGAACTGCTGGACTATACATATGATAGTGAAAACAGCTGCGGTACAGCACTGTTTCATATTAAGGGTGAAGAATACAGTATGGTTAAATTTACCGTAACAGACGGGAAAATATCAGAATACGCTGTCAGAATTTTGTACGGAAATTTAAAGGAGTAGATTATGAAAAAGCACATTAAGTTATTAGCAGCAATTTTGGTAGTGATGTTTGCAATGTCGGGCTGCAATAATCCGAGAATAGTGAAAAAACCAGTACTTCCATCACCGCAGATGGTATTTGTAAAATAAAAACAGTTGTGGTGGGATGAGGGGTGTAAAAGATGAAATTTAAAGATATACGGGGATATTTAAGCAGGATAGACAGGGTTTCTATATGCTGTAAGGAAGATTTGTCATATGAAAACTTCATGCGGATAGGCGATGTTCCCGATAAATATAACGAAAAATATCTGTATGGCTTTGGTGTGATTGAATCGGAATTTGAAATAGCAGGAAAAACAGTTTTTTTACCTTGTGTAGAGTTTATGCTGTCAGATTATGAAAAGTAAGATCTTTCAAAAACAATTTATTATATTCAAAAGGATGTTAATAATGAT